>JAEVZE010000219.1 GCA_023392395.1 Bacillota bacterium | reverse complement strand
TTTCAATGGCGGTCGAAATCGTCATGAAGGCAAGGCTGATCAGGATGGCATGCCAGAAATCCGGGTCGCGCCCGGAAAACAGGCGTATGTAATTATTGAAGCCCACGAATTTCGCGCGCGTCAAATCCCAGCCCAGCTGGTAGTTGGTGAGGCTCACGCCGAACAGGAACAGGGTGGGGATGATGGACAACGCGAACAGGATCACCAACGCGGGCATGATGTACTTGGTTTGGGGATTGCGCCTGAGATACCCCGCGATCCGGCCTCGTCTTTCCGCGCGGGGGGCAAGTAGCGGTTGTTTCTGCATGGGGGATTCTCCTCGCGCGTGCAAACTGTTGACAAACCCCGTTACGGCTTCTCGTTCCCGGCGACCCGTGCGCCGGGAACGTATTTCCTCAACCAGTGCGAGCACTGGTTGAGGAAACAAACCATTCAGTCAGCGAGCCGTCCGGAAATCCCGAAGAATTTCAGGATCGCGCAGATTTCCCACTGCGCTCAAAAACCCTGCGGTTTTTGAGCGCCTGGGTTTATCCGAGTAAATCCTCAATGTCCGCCTGCATGCGCTCGATCGCCTCATCCACGGTGATGTCGCCCGCCAGCGCGCTGCTGCCATAGGAACCGCCGATTTCGAGGATCTGGGTGATCTGGTCGTGCTGCGGGATCCAGCTCAGGCCCTTCTCCACCAGTCCGTTGGCCGCTTTCAGCGCCTCCATCTGGGCCGGGAAGGACGGATTGAGCTTGGCCAGCTCCTCGTTCTGGAACACGGAGGCACGGGTGGCGGTGCCGCCAGCCTTGACGTAATCCACGGCCATGGCCTTGGAGGACATGTACATGATGAACGTCCAGGCCAGGTCCTTGTCCTTCGCGGAGACCGGGATCGCCAGGTTCCAGCCGGCCAGCGCCGCGCCGTCGCCGGCGGGGCCGGTGGGCGTGGGCACAAAGGCGACCTTGTCCGCGATCTTGGAGGTTTCTGGGCTGATGATCTGGCCCGCCAGCGCGGTGGCGTCCAGCCACATGGCGGTCTTGCCGGAGATGAACGCGCCCAGCGCCTCTTCATGGGTGTAGGTGCCCACGTCCGGCGGCGCGTTCTTAAGTAAGTCCACATAGAACTGGAGCGACTGTTTCGTCTCGGGGGTGTTGCAGGTCACGACGGGTTTGCCGGTCAGGATGCTGGGCTGGTCGATGAAGCCGCCGCCGAAGTTGTACATCAGGCTCATCCAGCCGGAGGCGAAGTGGATGCCGCGCTGCGCGCGCATTGCCACGCCGTACAGGCCGTCTTCCTTGCCGTTAAAGAACTTGGCGAGTTCAAGGTACTCGTCCATCGTCTTGGGCGGCTGCTTGCCGTACTTTTCAAACAGGTCCGTGCGGTAGCCCAGGAAGCGGGTCTCGCCGGCCACCGGGATGCCATAGTTGACGCCGCCCGCGCCCGCGATGCCGTTGCGGTAGGCCGCCATGATGTCGTTGTAGTCGTACCATTCGGGGGTCTTGGCCGGGTCCTCGGCGAAAGCCGCGATGGGCGAAAGCACGTTCTTGGAGGCATACTCGCTCATCCAGAAGGCGTCCACCATGAACACGTCATAGGCGCCGCCGCCCTGGAAGTCCATCAGCTGCTTGGACTTGAGGTTGGTCTCCTCCACGACGTCGAACACCACGTTGATGCCGGTCAGTTCGGTGAATTTTGCGCTCATGGCCTTGAAAGCTTCGGTCGCGGGGTGCGAGGCCATGGCGACGGTGATGGTCTTCCCGCCATACGCCTCCTTGATCTTCGCGGCCCAGGCTTCCACCGTGGAGGTATCCGACTCCGCCAAGACGGACACGCTGCCCACCATCAGCGCCACGCACATCAGGATCGCAAACAACCTCTTCCTCACAGCAGACTCCCCCTTTTTTTCTGGCCGTGTGGCCATGGAATGTGCTCATTATAGCGCAACGCACCGCCGCCGTATTTGCACAATACTACGCTTCGTTTATGAAATCCGCCATTCTTCATTTTGACAGGTTTCGACAGGGGCATGAAGGATGTGAGAGGGCGTGATGCAGAATGGGATCCGCTGCCCGCGGGGCTGCTCGAGCGGTTCTTTGATCGCAACGCATTTCGCGCCGTTCCCCGGAAGCCCACCCGCGCTTTGTGCAGGAATTTATTCCCATTGTGCATATTGCGATCACTCGCCGCGATTGCCCCGCTGGAGCAGCTGCCTGTCGAAAGTGATTGCCTTGCCGGAGCAACTTGGGCAATCGCCTGCAAAAACTCCGGGGGTATGGAGGGTGGAAGCTTTCGTGCGCAAAGATTTGGGCTGGCTCTCCGGTGATCCTCCGCAATGAAGCTCAAACCCGATGTGTTTTCCAGTGATGATAGAATGTACGCCATGAATACCGAAATAGAGTATTGACATTCGGAAGGGCGAGGGGTATACTTTGCATTAATTCCATATAAAAATGCTGTGACAACGAAAAAGTACCGGTAGTTGGCCTTTCAGAGAGCCGTCGGTTGGTGCGAGGCGGTAGGTACGGACCGGGAATACACGTTAGAGCAGTCCACCCAAAGGTCCTCCTGGGCTCAGTAGGCTGGAACGGGTTCGCCCGTTATCGTGGTAAAGTATCGCGGAGCAGTCCGCCGTACTTGAAAAGGCCGGCGTCGTGAGGCGCAGGCAAACTGAGGTGGTAACACGGGATTTGGCGCTCGTCCTCTTAATGCGGAGGACGGGCGTTTTTGTGCCTCCGCCACGAAGGCATCGCGCCAAAGGATGCCTCCAAAAGATGAGGAGGATGACCCATGGACCACATCACGTTCGCGAGCGGCAGGCAACTCCCTTTGGAAATGCACAAGGTGCGCATTGTGCAGAAGCTCAATCTCCCCCCGGTAGAGCGCAGGCTTGAGGCCATCTCGGAAGCAGGCAACAATACTTTCCTACTGACGAACAAGGATATTTTTCTGGACATGCTCACCGACAGCGGCGTCAACGCCATGAGCGACAACCAGTTGGCCGCCATGATGGTCGCGGACGACAGCTACGCCGGCAGCGCCACCTTCACAAGGCTGGAAGCCAAGGTGAACGAGGTGTTTGCGACCAACTACTTCCTCCCCGCGCACCAGGGCCGCGCGTGCGAGAACATTCTGGCGCAGACGTTCGTCAGGCCCGGCAACGTCGTGCCCATGAACTTCCACTTTACGACCCCAAAGGCGCACATTACCCGCATGGGCGGCCGCGTGGAAGAACTGGTCATCGAGGAAGGCCTCAGGGTTGTGAGCGATCATCCCTTCAAGGGAAACTTCGACCTTGATCGGCTTCGCGCGCTCATCGTAAAGGAAGGCGCGACCAACATCCCCTTCATCCGCCTGGAGGCCGGCACCAACCTGATCGGCGGGCAGCCCTTCTCGCTGGAAAACGCGCTGGCGGTTGCCGATATCGCACAGGAATTCGGCATCCTCACTGTGCTGGACGCCTCGCTCTGGCAGGACAACCTCTACTTTATCAAGAAGCGCGAGGCGGCCTGCCGTGACATGAGCACGCTGGAGATCACCCATGCCCTGGCCGAGCGAATGGACATCATCTATTTTTCCGCGCGCAAGCTGGGCTTCGCACGGGGCGGCGGCATCTGCATGCGTTCCAAAGAATTGTGCGATAAAATGAAGGAACTGGTGCCCATGTTTGAGGGCTTTCTTACCTATGGCGGGATGAGCGTGCGCGAAATGGAGGCCATCGCCGTCGGCCTTGCCGAAACGCTGGACGAGAACATTATTTCCCAGGGCCCGCAGTTTATCGAGTACATGTGCAACGAACTGACTGCGCGCGGCGTGCCGGTCGTCACCCCTCCGGGCGGCCTCGGATGCCATTTGGACGCGATGCGGTTTCTTTCGCACATCCCGCAGACGCAGTATCCCGCGGCATGCCTGGCCGCGGCGGTCTTCATCGCCGGCGGTATTCGCGGCATGGAACGCGGCACCGTCTCCGAGCAGCGCGAGCCGGACGGCAGTGAACGCCTGTCCGAAATGGAGCTGTTGCGGCTGGCCATGCCCCGCCGCGTGTTCACGCTTTCCCAGGTGGAATACGCCATCGACCGCATCGCCTGGCTGTACGAACACCGGGATCTTGTTGGCGGCCTGACGTTTGTGGAGGAGCCCGCGACGCTGCGCTTCTTCTTTGGACGCCTCGCCCCCATCGGAGACTGGCAGCAGAAGCTGGCCGAGCAGTTCAGGAAGGACCTGGGGGACAGTCTTTAAACCTTGAGCGAACGTCTCCAACCCGACCAGTAGGGCCAGCGAACCCCGATAGGGAACACTGCCTTCATACGTCAGATGTCTAAAGTATAAGCAGAGGGGCCGAGGCATTGCGGCCCCTCTGCCTGCCCCAGTGATTATGCAATCGCGCAAGACCTTGTCGGAAGCGATCGCCCGGCTATAATAACCCTGTCCGCTTGACCGACTTCTCATATTCCATCGGATACATGTTGACGAAGCCGTGGAAGACGCGGGAGAAGTAATGGATCGAACTGAAGCCCAGCGCGGCGCTGATCTGGGTGAAGGTGTACTTGCCCTCGCCGATCATCTGCTTGGCCTTTTCTATCTTCAGGCGGTTGAAATGGCGCATAACGCTCTCGCCGATCTGCCTGCGGAAGACGGCTTCAATGTGGCTTTGCGAGAAGGCCGTGAGGCGGCAGATTTCCGGCATGGTGAGCTTGCGGTGGATGTTGCTCTTCAAAAACCCGACGATGCTCTCCGCGATCAGGTCCTCGGAATAGTGCCGCCTGCGCGCGCCGCTGTCCGGGTGCATCGCGCCCCCCGCGATTTGCCTTGAGGAGTCCCGGATGCCGCGCACCACCAGCACCATCAGGTTCTCCATCAGGTTTCTCAAAATCTGCTCCGAACCGAAGGGGACGGCCTCGCGCTTGAACAACTGCGCCTGCCGCAAAAGGTTGTAGGGCGGCTTGAACAGCACGTTGCCTTCTTTATAGATCATGCCGACGATGGCGGTTTCGTCCTTGCCGAACTGCACGGCCCGCGCGTGAAACTGCGCCACCTCCAGCTGGCGGCAGGAGAAGGACAGGATGCAGATGCTGCAGCTGGAATCCTCCGTGTGCAGGTTGTGCCGTTCGGACGGCGGATGGAACACGGCCTGCCCCTGCGTAAGCGGCACAAATTCGTCCCCCGCGTGGCATACGATGCGCCCGGCGTCCACGTATACCATTTCCCAGAAATTATGGCTTTCGTTCTCGCCGATGTAGTTTGGCCGGAAATCATAATAATGGAAGCTGATGATGCTGTCGATCAAGAGGGAACGCTGAAGATCCGTAAAAACATACTTGAAATAGTTCGCAGCCATATTGCCTCCCGAGCGCCGGCCCCCTTGGAAGGTGTAATACCAATTTCAAACATGAATTGTTCGTCGAGCCGGTTCTTTTCGCGCGGGACTGTGTCGCTCTTACGCTCGCCGTAGCCCTACTACGCCTCGCTCCGGCTCCTTGCCCCGCATCGAAAATCCCTCGGCTCTTTGGAGCAATTCATATTTTCCATTAATATGGAAGCATACGCTCTACGCCCCGGTAATGCCTGCCCCGCGGTTTCAAGCGGGGGATGAAGCGTGCGCAAATGGAAATCCGCCGGGCACAAAAGGGAAGTGCCGCCGAACGGCTGCGCCCCTGATCCATTCGCACGGTAGCATAATCCATCGGGCTTGTCAAGATCAAGGCGCGCCCAGGTTTGTGGACGCATGGAAAAGCAGACTGCGGACAAACCCGGCGCTTCTTCAGATCGTTTCCGGCGACCGGTGCGCCGGAAACGTGTTTCAGGAACCAGTGCGTGCACTGGTGGAAGAAATTTTTGCCTAAGTCAGTGGGCCGCCCGGAAATTCCGAAGAATTTCAGGCCCACGCAGACCTCTTCCCTTCGCGTCAAAAAAACCGCGAGGGTTTTTTGACGCCCTAGAGTTTCACCCACCAGTCCGCGAACTGGTGGGTGAAACAATTCCTTTGGTCAGCGGGCCGCCCTGAAATTTCGAAGAATTTCAGACCCACGCAGGCTTTCTCTTTCGCGCTGAAAAGCCGCATGGCTGCTTTTCAGCGCAACATGTTTACCCCGCCGTAGCCATCGCCACCAGCGCCAGCTGCTCCTCCAGAGAACCGATGCTGGCGGCCAGTTCGCCGCAGAAGTCGGGCAGGCGTTCTCTGCGGACGGTGTCGGTCTGGCCCAGGAATTCCTTGATGGGCCCGATGATTTCCTCCGCCGCGCCGGAAAGCGCGTTCAGCGCGCGCTGTTTGTCGTCCAGCGCCATGCGGTACAGGTCCAGCCGTACGCCCATCCCCGCGCGGTTCGAGGCGGCCTCGCCCGTGGTCAGGTAGCGGGCCAGGGTTTCGCAGGCGCGCACCACCTCCGGTGAGCCGGTCTTCTCGGCCCCTTCCACCAGCTGGCGGCAAGCGTCGCCCAGCGTGGTGCGGGGGCGGTGATTGACCTCCGGCTTTTGGACGTTGACGCCTTCTCCGTGCAGTTTTTCAACGATGCGGGCCACCAGTTCGGGCCGGGTTTTGAGCACGGAACGGTATTTGTTCTGGTAACGCAGCATCAGGCTGTGATCCCCGCAAGACAGCCGCGTCAGGCACGACCTGACAGACCGCCCCTGCGCGCGGTCGCGGAGCACCTGCTCCATCAAAAGCGAGACTTCCGGCTCGGTGAAGGGCACAAATCTAGCGGTTCGCGCGCCGCCGCCCTCACGCTTGGCCACCTGTGCGTAATAGTAGTTGCGGATGCTGTTGGGGCGGCGTCCGGTCTCCCGAGCGATGTGCTCGAACACGGCCTTAAGCGGCATGCCCTGCTGTTGGGCTTCATCGGCTGTCTCCCACAGTAAGCGCGTTTCGTCGCCCGACCAGCCGGAGCGCCGCGCATTCGTCATCTCAGAGATCCCTTCCAAAACCAATCCCCTCCTGATCGATAACGGTTGGTAAAGAGTATGCGCGGGGGGAGGCTGCGATATACTCATGTCCGGGTAAAACAGAAATTTTGTACCCCCATCTTAAGGGCGGTGAAAATCCGCAGGGTGATTTTTCGCTGTGCAGGGACGAAAACTTTGGAAGCCTGAACTCCTGAGAGTTTTCGCCCCGCGCAGCTTTCCCTCCGCGCTCAAAACCTTCAGGTTTTCAACGCTCTGAAAAAATAATCTTTTGTTCGCCCAAAACACGTTGCAACGAATAGTCTTGCACGATAAGATGGAAGATATTTTTGCGGGGAGTGGCGAAAGTGGCGACAAAATACGTTTTCATCACCGGCGGTGTGGTGTCTTCGCTGGGCAAGGGCATCACGGCGGCATCCCTGGGGCGGCTGCTGAAGGCGCGGGGGTACTCGGTGGTCATTCAGAAGTTTGACCCCTATCTCAACGTCGACCCAGGCACCATGAACCCTTATCAGCATGGCGAGGTGTTTGTCACCGAGGACGGCGCGGAGACCGACCTGGACCTGGGCCACTATGAGCGCTTCGTCGACGAAAACCTGACTCGCTTCAGCTCAGTCACTTCCGGTCAGGTATACTTTTCGGTCCTGCGCCGCGAGCGCGAAGGCGGCTACAACGGCGGCACCGTGCAGGTCATCCCCCACATCACCAACGAAATCAAGGACAAGATCCACCGCGTCGCCGAGGGCAAGGACGTGGTCATCACCGAGATTGGCGGCACCGTCGGCGACATCGAGGGACAGCCGTTCCTGGAGGCCATCCGCCAGTTCCAGTGGGAAGTCGATCCGGAGGACCGGCTGTTCATTCATGTGACGCTGATCCCCTACCTCAAAACCAGCCAGGAGCTCAAGACCAAGCCCACGCAGCACTCCGTCAAGCAGCTGCAGAGCCAGGGCATTCAGCCGGGTATGCTGGTGCTTCGCAGCGACTACCCGGTTCCGGCGGACATGCGCGCAAAGCTCGCGCTGTTTTGCAACCTGCCAGCCAAGTACATCATCCAGAACCTGGACGCCGAGTCGCTCTACCAGGTGCCGCTGATGCTGGAGCGCGAACAGTTCGCCGACAAGGTGTGCGAAGCGCTGAAGCTCGAGATCCGGAAGCCCCAACTGGACGACTGGGTCGAGCTGGTGGAGCGCTTCCAGAAGCCCGAACAGCAGGTGACCATCGCCCTCGTGGGCAAGTACATCCAGCTGCACGACGCCTACCTGTCCGTGGTGGAGGCGCTGGCCCACGGCGGCATCGCGCACAGGACCCGCGTCAAGATCAAGTGGGTGCTGGCGGACACCTTGACCGGCCCGGAAGTGAACCTGGACGAGGCGCTGGGCGACGCCGACGGCATCGTGGTGCCCGGCGGCTTTGGCACCCGCGGCATCGAGGGCAAGATGGCCGCCGCCCGCTACGCCAGGGAGCACAAGATTCCCTACCTGGGGCTGTGCCTGGGCATGCAGATCGCGGTAACCGAGCTTTCAAGAAACGTCGCCGGACTCACCGGGGCCAACTCCTCCGAGTTTGACAAGGACACGCCTTATCCGGTGATCGACATCATGGAGGATCAGCAGGGGCTGGAGCAGACCGGCGGCACCATGCGGCTGGGCCGGTACGACTGCCGCCTGGCGGAGGGCACCATCTCGCGGGAACTTTACGGCAAGGAAATGATCGTGGAGCGCCACCGTCACCGCTACGAGTTCAACAACAAATACCTGCCGGAGCTCGAGGCCGCGGGCCTGCGCGTCGCGGGCGTCAACCCGGAGCGCAACCTCGTGGAAGTCATCGAGCTGAAGGACCACCCGTTCTTCATCGGCGTGCAGTTCCATCCGGAGCTCAAGTCGCGGCCCAACCGGCCCCACCCGCTGTTCGCGGGGCTGGTCAAGGCGGCGCTGACGCGCTCCACCGCGAAAAAGGAGGCGCTGTGATGCGGGAGAAGATCATCGTCCTTGATTTTGGCGGCCAGTACAACCAGCTGATCGCCCGCCGCGTGCGTGAGATGGGCGTCTACTGCGAGATTCACCCGTTCAACGCGCCCTTTGAAAAGTGGGCGGACGAGGGGCTCAAGGGTGTGATCCTGACCGGCGGACCCAACAGCGTGTACGCGGAGGGCGCGCCGCGGCTGGGGAAAGAGCTTTTGGCGCTCAAAGTGCCGGTCCTGGGCATCTGCTACGGCATGCAGGTCATCAACCACATGATGGGCGGCAGCGTCACCCACGCCTCTGTCAGCGAATACGGCCACACGGAGCTGAAGGTCGTGGGCGGGCGGCTCATGCGCGGCGTCAGCCCGGAAACCGTGGTGTTCATGAACCACACCGACTTTGTATCCCAGGCGCCGGAGGGGTTCGCGGTGGAAGCGACCACCGCCAACTGCCCGGTGGCCGCGTTCTCAAACGACGGGGAATCGCTTTACGCCGTGCAGTTCCACCCGGAGGTCAACCACACCGTGGAGGGCCGCACGATCCTGAAAAATTTCGTCTCGGACATCTGTGGCTGCGCGGGCAACTACCGGGCCGAGGACCAGATCGAATTTATGCTTGCGCGCATCCGCGCGCAGGTAGGCGACGGCAAGGTGGTGGCAGGGCTCTCCGGCGGCGTGGATTCGTCGGTGGCCTGCGTGCTGGCCGACAGAGCGCTGAAGAAGGGCCAGCTGACCTGCGTGTTTGTCGACCACGGCCTGCTCCGCAAGGACGAGGCCAAGCAGGTCATGGCCACCTACCGGGAGCACTTGGGGCTCGACGTGGTGCACGTGGACGCCTCCGAGCGCTTCCTGAAGGCGCTTGAGGGCGTGACCGACCCGGAGAAGAAGCGCAAGGCCATCGGCGAACTGTTCGTGCGCGTGTTTGAGGAAGAGGCCCGCAAAACCGGCGCGAAGTTCCTGCTGCAGGGCACCATTTACCCCGACCGCATCGAGAGCGGCATGGGCGGTTCGGCCACCATCAAGAGCCACCACAACGTGGGCGGCCTGCCCAAGGATTCGCTGTTTCAAAAGAGCGCCATCGTGGAACCGCTGGACGAGCTGTTCAAGGACGAAGTCCGCGCGGTGGGCACGCGGCTGGGCATCCCCCACAAAATGGTGTGGCGGCAGCCGTTCCCGGGCCCGGGCCTTGCGGTGCGGGTGATCGGCGAGATCACGAAGGACAAGCTGGACACGCTCCGGGAGTGTGACGCCATCTTTCTGGAGGAATTGGAGCGCGCCGGTTTGAGCGAGAAGATCTGGCAGTCGTTTGCGGTGTGGACGGGCGTTAACACCGTGGGCGTGATGGGCGATTTCCGCACCTACGCGGGCTGCATCGCGCTGCGCGCGGTGGTGTCCGACGACGCGATGACCGTCGAAGCCGCCGAGATCCCTTATTCGGTGCTGAAAAAGATTACGCTGCGCATCATTGGCGAAGTGCCGGGGGTCAACCGCGTCGTGTACGACGTCACGTCCAAGCCGC
>JAEVZE010000145.1 GCA_023392395.1 Bacillota bacterium | reverse complement strand
GCACGTGCTCGCCCGGTTTTAGACAATCCGAAAGCACAATCGGCGGCATGCTCCCTCCCATGCGTTTCCATAAAGGACGCATTCTATTGTACTCAATAAACCCCCTTTATGCAAGGGGCATTATGCGATTTTGAAGCGCCAGGAGCCAAATACCCTGCGCACCACGTCCCAATAGTTCTGGGCGTTCACCGTTTCCGCCGCCGCCACCGCCACTTGCCCCACGACACGGCCATCCTTGACCACGTCTACGCTGCCAATGCGCTGCCCGGTCTTCACCGGCGCGCGTACGCTCTCGGGCAAATGGGGGGTCAGCGTGATCTCACCCTCCTCCCCCTTTTCAATCAGCAGCGTCATGTCCTCATCCAGGGCCAGCTTGACGCCATCCTTTTCTCCGGCCACTACCGGCATCGTGCCGCGTACCTTGGCGCCCTTCTGCGCCACCGGATAGGTGCGGTAGTTGGCGAAACCGTGGTCCATCATTCGGCTTGCGATGTCAAAGCGCGACTTCCCGCTCTTCGCGCCCAGCACCACCGCCACCAGGCGCATGCCGCCGCGCTCGGCGGTGGCGCTCATGCAATAGCCCGCCTCCTGTGTGGAGCCTGTCTTGAGCCCGTCGCAGCCGTCGTACAGCCGGATCAGCCGGTTGGTGTTGGTCAGTTGCGTGACCCGCCCATCGCCGTGGTCCAGATCGTCCAGCCAGACGGTGCTGAATTTGAAATAGGTTGCATGCTTGATCAATTCCGAAGACATCAGCGCCACGTCGCGGGCGGTGGTGTACTGTCCGCTGGCCGGAAGGCCTGTGCAATTGACAAAGTGGGTGTTGTTTGCACCCAGCGCTCTGGCGCGGTCGTTCATCTTCTGTACGAACAACTGTTCGGAACCATACAGATGCTCGGCCAGAGCTACAGAGGCGTCATTGGCGCTGGCGATGATGATGCATTTGAGCAGCGTGGACAGCTTCTGTTGCTCGCCCACGTCCAGCAGCACCTGCGAGCCGCCCATCCCTTCCGCCTGCTTGGAAACGGTGACCACGTCGTCCAGTTTGGCACGGCCGTCCTCCACCGCCTCGCAGACCAACAGGATCGTCATCACCTTGGTGACGCTGGCCACGGGCCTGGTGTCGTCGGCGTTGAGCTCGAAGATCACCTGACCGCTGTCGGGCTCCATCAAAAGCGCCGCCTCGCAGTCGATGTCGATGGGCACTTCAGCTTCCAGCGGCTCGGCCAGCGCCGCCAGCGGGATCAGGCACAGGGCGATGGCGCACGCCAGTATTTTCCGGAACAAACAAAACACCTCCCGGCGAGATTACCATACCGTAGGGTATCCGCCGAGAGATGTTTTTATGTTGAAATCCTATGAAAGAAGCTCGATCAGCCGCGCGATGAACTCGCGGTAAGGCACGCGCACGCGGCCCATGGTTTCCAGCACTTCCCGATGGGACAGCGGCTGGTCCAGCACGCCCGCGGCCATATTGGTCATGCAGGACAACGCCAGCACCCGTATGCCGCCGTGGCGAGCCACGATGACCTCCGGCACGGTGGACATGCCCACCGCGTCCGCGCCCAGCGTCCGCGCCATGCGGATCTCGGCGGGCGTCTCAAAGGTGGGGCCGGTCAGCCACATGTAGACGCCTTCCCGTAGCGTCAGCCCCTGCTCCCGGGCGATGACTTTTGCGATTTCGCGCATCTCCGGGTCGTAGGCCTTGCTCATATCCGGGAAGCGGGTGCCTAGGTCGTCGTCGTTGGGGCCGATGAGCGGATTGTTGGCGGTCAAGTTGATGTGATCGGTGATCAGCATCATGTCACCCGGCTCAAACCCCTTGTTGACCGCGCCTGCCGCGTTGGTCAGCACGACTTTTTCGATGCCCAGCGCCTTCATCACGCGGATGGGCAGCGTCACATCCTTGAGCGGATGCCCCTCGTAGTAGTGGATGCGGCCCGACATTACGCAGATTTCGTGCCCGTTGATCTTGCCAAACACCCACTCGCCCGCATGTCCTGGCACTGTGGAGGCCACCATGCCGGGTACTTCCGCGTAGGGGATGCGCACCGGGGATTCCAGATCCTCCAGGATCATGTTCCAGCCGGAGCCCAGCACCAGGCCCAGTTTGGGCGCAAACGGAACCCGATTCCGGATGTAGTCGGCCGCGGTCTGGATTTTCTGAAAGTATTCGGTCATGCGATGCCCTCCTATGCCCTGATGTCCGGCCAGAACGATGTGCCGTCCAGCGGGCTCTTGACGCCCAGCGCGTCCAGCACCGTGGCCGCCGCGTCCGCGTACGTGGTGCGAAGGCCCAGATCCACGCCTTCCTGCGCAGAAAGGCTCCAGCATAGGATCGGCACATGCTCGCGGGTGTGATCGGTGCCGGGATAGCCCGGATCGACGCCGTGGTCGGCGGAGATCATCAGCAGCGTATCTTCGCCCATCAGTCGCATGATCTCGGGCAACGCATCATCAAAGGCTTCCAGCGCTCCGGCATAGCCGTGGATGTCGTTGCGGTGGCCGTAGAGCGAATCCGTGTCCACAAGATTGGCAAACATCAGGCCCTTCCAGGAGTCCTTTTTGAGCGTCTCAATGATCGCGTCAATGCAGGCAGGGTTGCCCGCCGCGTGGTTAGAAGAGGTCAGGCCCCGGTGGTTGAAGATGTCCTCAATTTTGCCAATGCCGATCACGTCGCGCCCCGCGTCCTTGAGCACGTCCAGCATGGTCTTGCCCGTGGGATCAATGGAAAAATCGCGCCGGTTGCCGGTGCGCGTAAAGGAACCGGGATTGCCGAGGAATGGGCGCGCAATCACGCGGCCCACCGCCCAAGGCCCCACCAGAATCTTCCGGGCGATGCGGCAGATATGCCACAGTTCCGTGGGCGGGATGATTGCCTCGTGGGCGGCGATCTGGAACACGCTGTCAGCTGAGGTATATACGATGGGATTTCCGGTGCGCAGGTGTTCGCTGCCCAGCTCTTCAATGATCTCCGTGCCGGAGGCCACCTTGTTGCCCAGCGTCTTCATGCCGGTTTCCTGCTCGAACTGCTCGATCAGCTCGGCCGGGAAGCCATGCGGAAAGGTCGGGAAAGGCGTTTTCAGCGTCAGGCCCGCCATCTCCCAGTGGCCGCTGGTGGTGTCTTTGCCGGCGGCCTTTTCGGCCATCGCGCCAAAACAACCCAGCGGATCCTCGATGGCGCCGGGGAGCCCGGCAGCGTTCAGAAGGCCCAAGTCGGTCAGGTTGGGGATCTCAGGCTTTCCCTTTTCCACCACGGACTTCAGTGTATTGGCGCCCACATCTCCGTAAGCCGCGGCATCGGCGGCCCCGCCGATGCCCAGACCGTCCAGTACGATGAACGCCACTCTCTTGATTCTCATTTCCTATAACTCCTTTACCCGCGCAAGCTCGGCGAGCCGTCCGATCATTTCGCCGGCGGTGGGTTTACCGCGCCGCGCGTCTATTGTATTGCCAAAAAGCGCATGCTGCCGTTCCATGGCGCTGCCCGACCAGGCGGATTCGATGGCCCTGCGCATCGCGTGCTCCACGTTCAAAGAGCAGACGTGAAACCTCTCCGCCACCATCGGGTACAGTTCGCCGGTCAGCGACCGCATCAGCTTGACATCCAGCGCCATCAGCATCGTGGCCGCCGCTAAATAGATGGTACCCGGTAGCTTGGCCGAAAAACCCAGCGACCAGAGGCAGGAGAGCACGCGATCCTCGTTGAGGCCGGTGCGTGGCAGGCGGTTTTTTACCGTCAGGCCCGCGATCAGGTCTCCCAGCGCTTTGGGATCCAGCGGTTTGCGCAGGACGCCGCACGCCCCGCGCCCAAGCGCCTGCTGTTCAAACGCGCCCATGTCCGCCGGCGCAAGCGCGATGACGTAGGGCATCGTGAATAGCGGCAAGAGGCCGATTCTGCGCATCGCCTCCAGCGCGTCCCAGCGCGGCAGCACCAGATCGATCAGCAGAATGTCCGGCATGATCTGGCCGGCCATCTGGACCGCCTCTGGGC
>JAEVZE010000085.1 GCA_023392395.1 Bacillota bacterium | reverse complement strand
ATCTTTCTGTACGTGGGCATCAACGTGCCGTATACCACGATCTTCCTCCTGGCATTCTTCTCCAACATCTCCCGCTCCTATGAGGAAGCCGCCGCCATTGACGGATGCCCGCCGATGGGCACCTTCTGGAAGATCATGCTGCCGCTGGCGCAGCCGGGCGTCATCACGGTGTCCATCTTCAACTTCATCAACGTGTGGAACGAGTATTTCATGTCGCTGATCTTCGCCAACGCGGACGCGCAGCGCCCGGTGGCGGTGGGGCTGTACTCGATGATCAACTCGATGAAGTACACCGGCGACTGGGCCGGGATGTTCGCGGCGGTCATCATCGTGTTCCTGCCCACGTTCCTATTGTACATCTTCCTGTCGGAAAAGATCATCGCCGGCGTGACCGGCGGCATCAAGGGGTAGCCCATGCGGATCGAAAAGAGCGTTTTGAGAATCCCGTTTAATCCCATCCTGGAAACCCCCCCGCTGCCTTATTTCCGGGAAGAACAGGACAAGCCCCTTCGGGACGGCGGCCTTCTGCCGGAGGAAGTGCCCGGCTTTGCGAAGGAGACCGGCTTTCGGGTACTGCCCTACAGGATGCAGGACCTGTATGAGGCGATTCCCACGGAGCGGGATGTTCCCTGCGTCATCCTTGAAAACGAGTTCCTGAAGGCCACCTTCCTGCCCACCCTCGGCGGGCGGCTGTACTCGCTGTGGGACAAAGCGGACGGGCGGGAGCTGTTGTTTTCTAACCCCGTGATCAAGCTCGGAAACCTGGCGCTTAGAAACGCCTGGTTCTCCGGCGGCATCGAATGGAACTTCGGCCATTACGGCCACACCTTCTTCACCTGCGAGGATGTGTTCTTCGCCAGGTTCGAGGCGCAGGGTGAGGAATTCCTGCGCATGTACGTCTACGAGCGGGTCAAGCGCATGACCTTCCAGGTGGACTTCCACCTGCCGGACGGGGCGAAACACCTGACCGCCCACATGGTGCTGACCAACCCCAACCCGGAGGCCGTGCCGGTCTTTCTGTGGACCAACGCGGCGGTACCCGAGGAGCCCGGCTGCCGGGTGTTCTCCGGCACGGATCAGGTGATCGTCCAGATCGAGAGCGAGATCCCCGGCGAGAGCCGCTTCAAGCACGCCGCGCTGCCCCATCCCGTGGAGGACGGCATCGACCATTCCTATCCCGAGCACATCCCCCACGCGGAGGAGTACTTCTTCCAGAATCCAGCTAATGCCGCGCACGCCTTTGAGAGCGTCGCCTACCCGGACGGCCGCCTCACCTACGAGCGCTCCACCGGAAACTACCCCTACCGCAAGATGTTCTGCTGGGGCGGCCACAAGGGCGGCAAGCGCTGGCAGGAGCACCTGTCCCGGCCCGGCGAGGGCGCGTACATCGAGATTCAGAGCGGCTTTTTCCGTACCCAGCAGCACGCCTTCGCCATCGGGCCAAACGAAACCTGGACGCTGACCCAGATGTTCGGCGGCGCACGCGCCCGGTACGCCTGTCTGGCAAGCGAGTATGGCGAAGCTCGGGAGAACATGCGGCAGCTGATGGACGTGCTGCTGCCCGCGGAAGACTTGGAGCGGGAGCACGCTAGATGCGCACCGCTGGCTTCTCTCCCCGCGCGGGAGATCCTGCACATGGGAACGGGCTGGGGCGCGCTGGAAACGCTGCGCGATCCAGGTTACCTGCCCGCGCATCTCTCTTTTCCGGCGGAAAGCCTGGGCCCGGAGCAAGCCCCTTGGGCGGTGCTGCTCGCGGGCGAGGCTTTCTCGGGCGCGGACAGCTTTATGACCGCGCCGGAATGGCTGCCCATCCTCGAAAATGCGCTTCCCTCGCAGCCGGACAACGCGCAGCTTTTGACCCATCTAGGCGTCGCGCTGTACGAAAACGGCCGTCGGGCGGAGGCGAAGGCCCGCTGGCTGGAACCGGTGTTCTTTGCGCCGGAGCCGCTGGCGCTTCGGAACCTTTCCTTTGCCGCCGGACGCGAGGGCGACCACAGCACGGCGCTAAAATACATGGCCAAGGCCATTCAGGCGCTATCCGCGCCCAGCCGCGCCTACGCCGAAGAATACCTTGCGCTTCTGACCGGCGCGGGCCGCCACAAGGAGGCCTGGGCGTTCTACCGCTCCCTGCCGGAAGCGCTTCAAAAGACCGACCGGCTGTCCATCACCGCGTGCTTCAGCGCCTTTGAGCTGGGCGAGGACGAGTTCCTTAACAAACAGTTCGCCCGCACGTTCGCGGTGGTGAAAGAAGGTGAAATGGCCTTCATCGCGCTGTGGTTCAAGCGGGAGGCGGCGCGGGAAGCTGCAAAGCGGGGCGTGCCGCTGACGGATGCGCTGCTCCAAGAAGTCAAGCACACGGCAAAGCTGCCCCACAACCTGGATTTCAGGATGCTCTCCTAAGAAAACAAACGTCGAAGGTGTCTTGCATGTCTACAAATAAGCCAATTCTGGTCATTATGGCGGCCGGGCTGGGCAGCCGCTACGGCGGGCTCAAGCAGATTGATCCGGTGGACGAACAGGGCCGCATTCTCATCGATTACGCCATTTACGACGCGGTGCGCTCAGGCTTTGAACGGGTGGTGTGCGTCATCAAGCCCGAACTCGAGGAGGAGTTCGAGCAGGTGATCGGACGCCGCATCCGTCCGTTCGTGCGCCTTTCCTATGCATACCAGCGGCTTTCCGCGCTGCCAGAGAGGTTTACCGTCCCGGCAGGCCGCGAAAAGCCCTGGGGCACTGCCCACGCGGTGCTGTGCGCGAAGGACGAAATCGACGGCCCGTTCGCCGTCATCAACGCCGACGACTTCTATGGTTGCACGGCGATCCGGTCCATCTACGACTTTCTGTCGCAGCCGCGCGGCCCGGAGGAACACGCGATGGTGGGCTACGCCATCGAAAACACGCTGACCGAGCACGGCCACGTGGCCCGCGGCGTGTGCCAAGTGGAGAACGGCCGCCTGATGTGCATCGTGGAGCGCACCCACATCGAGCCGAGGCCCGGCGGCGCAGCCTTCACGGAGGGCGGCGACAGCTTCATCTTCCTGCCTTCGGGCACCACGGTGTCCATGAACCTGTGGGGCTTCCAGCAAAGCATGCTTTCGGAGATCGAATCCCGCTTCGCGGGCTTCCTCCGGGAGAACCTGCCGGAAAACCCGCTGAAATGCGAATACTTCCTGCCGCTGGTGCCCAATCAGTTGATCGCGGAGGGTTCGGCGGAGATCCATGTGCTGCCCACAAACGAAAAATGGTATGGCGTCACCTACCGGGAGGACATGCCCCGCGTTCGCGCGGCCATCCAGGACATGAAGCGCCTGGGCCTGTACCCCACAGAACTTTGGAGGAAATGACATGCTCAAGGCTGCCTTTGAATTTGAAACCCAGGGCGCTCCGGTCTCCTGCGAGCGCTACGGCAACGGACACATCAACGAAACGTACCTTCTGGAAACCCCGTCCCGCAAGTACATCCTGCAGAAAATCAACCAAAACGTATTCCGCGACGTGCCGAAGCTGATGCAAAACATCGCGCTTGTCACCCGCCACCTGTCCCGCCTCGAAAAGGACCCCCGCAGGGTCTTGACGCTGGTCCCCGCCCGTGACGGGCGCGACTGGTGGGTGGACGAGGACGGCGAATTCTGGCGCGCCTACGACTTCATCAGCGGCAGCGTATGCCTGGAGAAAGCCGGATGTGCCGACCACATGCGGGAGAGCGGCGCGGGCTTCGGGCGCTTCCAGAAGATGCTCTCGGACTTCCCGGCTGAGGCGCTCTCGGAAACCATCCACCGCTTTCACGACACCCCGAACCGCTACCTGAAACTGCGCGAGGCGGTGGAAAAGGACGCGCTGGGCCGTCTGAAGGCGGTCCGGCGGGAGCTGGACTTCGCGCTTGAGCGGGAGAGCGAGGCGGGGGCGATGGTGGGCATGCTGCGCGCGGGGCAATTGCCACTTCGGGTCACCCACAACGACACCAAGCTCAACAACGTCATGCTGGACGACAAAACCTACACCGCGTTGTGCGTGATCGACCTGGACACGGTGATGCCGGGCCTGGCGGGCAACGACTTCGGCGATTCGATCCGCTTCGGCGCGTCCACCGCCGCCGAGGATGAAAAGGACCTGGACGCGGTTTTCCTGTCCATCGATTACTACCGCGCCTACGCCTGGGGGTTTCTGGGCGCTTGCGGCGACAGCCTGACGAGCGCGGAGATCGAAACCCTGCCGCTGGCGGCAAAGCTCATGACGCTGGAGTGCGGCGTGCGCTTCCTCGCCGACTACCTGTCGGGCGACACGTACTTCCGCATCCACCGCCCCGAGCACAACCTGGACCGCTGCCGCACCCAGTTCAAGCTGGTCCACGACATGGAACAGAAGTGGCGCGAGATGGCGGAGATTGTGGAGGAAGAGGCGGCGGGGAGGTGACGCGAGGGGCGCTGCCCCTTGACCCCGCCCCCGTGGCATGATGCCCCCGGGGCCCCTCGCAAGGGAAAAATGATCAAACAGAAAGCCCGCGTCTATCAAA
>JAEVZE010000024.1 GCA_023392395.1 Bacillota bacterium | reverse complement strand
GCATACACAAGTTATTGTACGCTAAAAACCGCGCGTACACAAGCGGTAACCATGGAATTTGTAAAGGATTTACCCGGTTATATTGCGCTGGATTACTTTTTTCAGAATCTTCGCCGCCAGCGGCGCGGCGGTGTCGCCGCCTGCGCCGCCCTTTTCCACCACCACCGCGATGGCGTAGGGGTGGCCCGGGTCGTCCAGGTAGCCGACGAACCATGCGTCGGTGGGGACGGATTTGTCGTCGCTCGTCTCGGCAGAGCCAGTCTTGCCGCAGACGGTGTAGCCCTTGACCGCCGCCTTCTGTGCGGTGCCCACTTTCACTACCTGCGCCATGTAGCGCCCGATGAACTGTGCCACGCCTTCGGTCATCACCCGGCCGTAGGCGCCGCTGGCGGTCCGGATGCGGGGCAGGCCGCCCACTCCGGTCACCTGTTTGATGAGGAGCGGGGTGGGCATCACGCCGTCGTTGGCGACGGCGCTTACGATCATCGCCATGTGCAGCGGCGTGACCAGGAGCTTCCCCTGGCCCACGCCGGTCCAGGCCAGTTCGCATACATCGTTTATGGAATCCGGGATTGAGGACTCGTAGAGCACCAGGTCCCGGAAGCTAAAGTTGACGTCAAAGCCCATCTTCCTAGCGGTCGCGATCAGCGCCTTGTCGCCGAGCTCCACCGCCAGCGACGCGAACGTGATGTTGCAGCTCTTGGTGAAGGCTTCTAGAAGCGACATCTTGCCATGCACCGCGCCGCCGTAGCAGGTCACCTTGCCGGACCCAAATTCCTCGAGGCCGTCGCAAACATACGTGCGGTCGACGGCGGCGGGGAGATTCTCCAGCGTCGAAGCCAGCGTCACAATCTTGAAGGTGGAGCCGGGCGGGTACTGGCCCTGCAGCGCGCGGTTGAGGTAGCCGGAGCCCGTTTCGTCCCCACCGGACTGGCGGGTGGTCAGCGCGTCGGGGTCGTAGTCGGGCTTGGAGACCATCGAAAGGATCTCGCCGGTCTCGTAATTCATGACCACCACCGCGCCCCGTTTCTTTGCGGGGAACTGATCGGAGATGTAGGCGCACAGTTCCGCGTCGATGGTCAGCCGGATGTCGTCGCCCCGCGCCTGGGTGCCGGAGAGCACCTGCCAGGTGCGGTCGATGATCGAGCCGGAAAGGCCCAGGAGCGTTCCCGCGTGGAAGGTTTCCACGCCTGTGCCCGACATGCCCATCGCGTCGCCTACCGTCTGGGACACCGCGCGGCGGATGGCCTTATTGCCGCTGTACTTGCGCGTACGGTCCGTAAGGGTCGTGGCCAACACAAGCCCGTTGCGGTCGGTGATGTCGCCCATGGCGTTGGTCTTCTTGGCCACGCTCAGGCGGCTGTTCATCTGGCTGGTGGTCCAGCGAGCGCCCTGGGAATATACCGTATAGCCCAGCCAGCCGCCCAGGCCCAGAAACGACACCACGAGCAGCACCGTAATCACCCGGATGGCGCGTCGCATTCGCTTCATAGCGCGCCCTCCCGCCACTCAAGGCGCCGTAGATCCTCGGCTTCATCGCCCGCGTTGAGGGAGGAGACCCCCAGCAGCATCCCCATCGCCCCCATCATGCTGACGATGGAGCTGCCGCCCGAACTGACGAAGGGCAGTGTGACGCCCGTCAGCGGAATCAGCTTGATGTTGCCGCCCACGATCACGAAAGTCTGCGTGGCCAAGAGAGCCACCACGCCGAAGGCCACCAGCGCGTGGAAGCTGGTGCGCGCGTTCATCGCCACCGACGCGCCCCGCATCAGGATCAGCACGTACAGTCCCAGCATCATGAGCGCGAACACCAGCCCGAAGTCCTCGCAGATCGCCGAGAAGATGAAGTCGGAGTGGTACAGCGGAATGTCCCGGGGATACCCCAGCCCCAGCCCCATGCCGAACATGCCGCCCGAGCCGATGGCGATCAGCGCCTGAATGATCTGGTAGCCGGAATCCAGCGGGTCGATCCAGGGGTTCTGGAACAGTTCAATCCGCCGGGCCACATAGGGGAACAGGTTGTAGGCCGCCACCGCGCCGCCCGCGCCCATGCCCAGCCCCGCCAGCGTGATGGGCAGGTTCGAGGTTGCGGCGTAGAACATCATCACCGTCGTCAGAAAGTACAACAGCAGCGCGCCCAGGTCACGCTCGGCCAATAAAAGCGCGCACAGCACCGCCACGAACAGAAGGGAGGGCAGGCACTTGCGGAACCGGGCCCTGTTGGACAGCTGGGACGCCAGGATGAAGATCAGCGAGAGCTTTCCGAACTCCGACGGCTGCACCGTCAGCGCGTCCCCGGAGCCGAACTTCAGCCAGTTTTTCGCGCCGTTCTGCCAGCTGCCGATGACGAGCGGCGCGGCCAGCGCCAGGAATGTCACAATCGCCAGCGGCACCGCCAATTTGTCCCAGGACCGTACATGCCGTATGAATCCTATGCCGAAGGCCATCGCGACCAGACCTGCCAGCATGTAAAGCGCCTGGGTCTGTGGGGTGATGGAGGAGCGGGCGATGTCCTTGAGCGTAACCAGGCTGATCGAGCACAGCATCAAGGTCAGGATCAAAAGCGCCCGGTCGATGGGCCAGAATTTTGAGAAGAGTTTGACCACCGTAAACGTGACCAGAGGCATCGCCACCGCAAACGTCAGCGCCTGCAGGTCGAACGAGTCCGACCGGATGGCGAGCAGCAGCATGCCGGTGAACTGAAACAGCATCACGCCGGTGAGCAAAAGGCGGGTGTTCGCGCGCAGCACGGCTCTTCGCAGCGCGCCGGTTTCTACAGGTCTGGCCATATCGTATCCTCGTCAAAGGCGTCGTCGTTTGCGGCTTGCCGGACGCGCTTTCCCTTTGTCGCCGGCCTCCCGGAGGCGGCGCGGCGGGCGGCAGGTCTTTCGTAAAACTGTTCTTCCGCATTGCCTTTAACCGGGCGGGTGCGTTTCGCGGCGGGCCTTTCGGGAGACCATGTTTGCGCGTCATCCGGGACTGGCCGGGCACGCCTGGTCGCGGGTTGTAGGTCAAAGGGCAGATCCACGGCGGAGGCGGTTTTTCGCCCGCGCCTTACTGCGGGCTTTTCGCTGAACTGCCCGTCTATGCTGACGGGAACCTTCCGGCCGCGCTTGGGCCGTGCCTGTGGCCGTTCGTCTCCGCCATCCGGCATACGCCGGGTGTGCGCGGTTGCGCTCTCTCCGCCGTACCATTCTTCCTCGTCCTCGTCTGCCGGGACGGCGTCAGGGCCGACCTCAAACCACTCGTCTTCTTCCTCTTCTTCCACCGGTGCGTCAAACAGCACCAGCATCAGCTGGAGCCGCCCGATAGTCAGCACATCGCCGTCCTGAAGGAACACCGCATCCCCGGTGAAGCCGCCGCCCACCTTCAGCTCCGCGCGGCCCAGCGGTTTTAGAAGAAGCCCGCCCTCCCGCAGCTCAAAGTGCGCGTGCGCGCGCCTCAAATCCCGGTGGCGGATGCGCACATCGGCGTTTCGTGCGCTTCCAAGCACGCCCTCCCGGGGGATCGGGTAGCTGGCGTGGCGCTTCGCGCCGGGGTTGGCGATCAGTTCGCCCACGCAGCCAGTCTGGCCCATCCACTCGCGAAGGAGCTTCGCGCGGCGGTTGTCGGCCACGGTCATCCGCCAACCGCGGAACAGCAGCACGGCGATCAGCGCCACAAACCAATAGCGCGCGGCCAGCGCGATGAGTGCGTACAGGTCGCTGTTCAAGGCCGCGCCTCCTTTGTGTGGCTTTCGTTACCGCTTTAAATGCCCAGGCGGTTTTTGAGACCTGAG
>JAEVZE010000479.1 GCA_023392395.1 Bacillota bacterium | reverse complement strand
ATCCCCGCCGAAGAAATCGTCGGCAGCGTTGTCGCCGCTGACAATGGTCTGCTCCGGCGGCTCATACCAGTCCTTATGCCAGTGGCCACTCTCGGGCGGCGTGCGCTCCGAAACCGGCTTCGAGGCGTAAAACCGGTCGGCCATGATCTGGTAGATCACCGTTTCCCGCATCCATTCCGGCGGCTGAAAGGCCGGATCGTACACCGTGATCTGGAACGACGGCGGCTCGTGATCCCATACCGCGCCAGATCCGCCCAGGCAGTCGGGCGCGTTGCCGTAGAAGACAGTCTTGCCGCCCGCTTCCACGATGAAGTAGTACCACATCAGACCGGGGGTCTCGGGCATCTGAATCTTGGCTTCAAAGAGCCCGCCGGCGTTTTTGACCATCGGCTGCAGGATGGCCCGGCCATCCCACCAAAGCCGGAGTTTAGCGCTTGCCGCGCCGTCGGCCTCGAGCCTGATCGTCACCCATGCGAGCGTTTCGAGCGCCCCCGACGGCGTCCGAAAGCTCTCGTCCCGGGAATCGTGCTGCAGCGTCATAGCTCGAGCGGTTTCAAATGCCAGATTTTTTCGTTGTACTCCGCAATCGTGCGGTCGGACGAGAAGACGCCGGAGCAGGCGACGTTGCGGACCGCCATGGCCAGCCACTTGTCGCGGTCGTCGTAATCCTTCGCCAGGTGCTGCCGGGTGCGCAGGTAGTCGGGCAGGTCCTTGAGCACGAAGTAGGGGTCGGCCATGCCGCCGCCATCGCCAAACAGCAGCGCGTGGTACAGTTCCTGGAACAGGTGCGGGTTGTCGGGCGACAGCGTACCGTCAATCAGCATGGTCAGCGCGCGCCGCACCTCTGCGTTGGTTTCAAAGATGGCGCTGGCGCGGTAGGTGGCGTAGCCGTGGTCCACTTCCTCGGCGGAGAGGCCGAAGATGTAGATGTTGTCCTTGCCCACCGACTGGAAGATCTCCACGTTGGCGCCGTCCATCGTGCCGATGGTGACCGCGCCGTTCATCATGAACTTCATGTTGCCGGTGCCGCTGGCCTCCTTGCCGGCGGTGGACAGCTGCTCGGACACTTCGGTGGCGGGCATCAGCACCTCGGCTGCGGACACGCAGTAGTTCTCCAGGAACACCACCTTGAGGAGCTTGGAGGCCCTGGGATGTTTTGCGACCAGCTGCCCGATGGCGTTGATCAGCCGGATGATCAGCTTCGCGCGGTAGAAGCCGGGGGCCGCCTTCGCGCCGAAGATGAAGGTGATCGGGTGGAAGCTGTAGGTGGGGTCTCGGTCGATGCGGTCGTAGAGCATCAGGATGGACAGCGCGTTCATCAGCTGGCGCTTGTACTCGTGCAGGCGCTTGGCCTGCACGTCGAAGATGGTGCAGGTGTCCAGCTGAACGCCCTGGCGCCGCCTGAGGTACGCCGCGAGCGCCTGCTTGTTCTGGCACTTGACGGCGTCGAATTTGTGGCGGAAGGCCACGTCGTCTGCAAAGGGCATGAGATCGTGCAAAAGCTCCGGGTGCTTGCGCCAGGCGTCGCCGATGGCCTCGTCGACCAGCCCTGAGAGGCCGGGGTTGGACTGGATCAGCCAGCGGCGGTGGGTGATGCCGTTGGTGATGCCCAGGAAGCGGTCGGGCTCGATCAGGTAGTAGTCGTGGAAGGTCTGGCGCCGCAAAATATCCGCGTGGATCTGGCTTACACCGTTGACCGAATGACACATGGAAACACAGAGGTTGGCCATGTGCACCTGACCGTAGCCGATGATCGCCATGCGGCCGATGCGCTCCCACTGGCCGGTGTAGACCCCCCACAGCTTCTTGCAAAGGCGCTCGTTGAGCTCCTTTAAAATCATGTAGATGCGGGGCAGCAGGCGCTGCACCATCTCCTCCGGCCAGCGCTCAAGCGCCTCCTGAAGGACGGTGTGGTTGGTGTAGGCACAGGTTCTGCGCGTGATGTCCTCGGCGCGTTCCCAATCCAGGCCGTGCTCGTCGATCAGGATGCGCATCAATTCCGGAATCGCCATGCCGGGGTGTGTGTCGTTGATGTGGATGGCCACCTTGTCGGGGAACATATCCCACTCGCGGCCGTGCACCTTGACGAAATCCTTGACCGCGTACTGCACCGACGCGCTGGAGAAGAAGTACTGCTGTTTCAGGCGCAATTCCTTGCCGGCGGCGTGGTTGTCCTCCGGGTAGAGGACCTTTGAAATGACCTCGGCAAGCTCCTTCTGCTCCACCGCCTGTACATATTCGCCGCGGTTGAAGGAGGGCATGTCGATGGTCTTGGGCGAGCGTGCGGACCAGGTCCGAAGCATGTTGACCATCGTGGAATCGTAGCCCAGCACCGGCATTTCGTAGGGTACGGCCTCCACAGTGTAGCCGCCCGTCTGGCGGTAGCGGGTGCGGCCGATGCCGTCCACGTAACTGTCCACGGTACCGCCGAAGTACACCTCCAGCGCCTGGTCGGGCCGGGCGATCTCCCAGAGGTTTCCGTTGTCCAGCCAGTTGTCGGGCATCTCCACCTGGTAACCGTCCACGATCTTCTGGCGGAACAGGCCGTATTCGTAGCGGATGGTGCAGCCCATCGCGGGGAGCTCCAGCGCGGACAGCGAATCCAAAAAACAGGCCGCCAGACGTCCCAAGCCGCCGTTGCCGAGGCCCGGCTCCGGCTCCTGCTCAAAGAGCAGTGACTTGTCGATGCCCAGCCGCTGGAAGGCCTCCTCGTAGTTGCGCTCGTTGATCAGCGCGATCATGTTGTTGTGCAGCGCGCGGCCCACCAGAAACTCAGCCGAAAGGTAGTAGAGCCTTTTGGGGTTTACCTTTTTGCGGACGCCGCGCGATTCCGACCTGCGCTGCATGATCTCATCGCGCACGGTGGACGCGACCGCCTGATAAATCTGGTTGGGCGTGGCGTCAGCCAGCTCGCAGCCAAAATGGCGCTGCAGCTTGCTCACGATGGACTGAGCAATCTGCTCTTCCGTCATGTTTTGATAGCCCATGGCCGAACCTCGCTTTCTTATTCATTAGAATGAATTTCTCCAGATGCCGCGCTTCGCCTGCCAAATCCCGTGCACTGCGCTCATCGTTCCCGGCGACATGTGCGACGGGAACGTGTTTTCCGATACCAGTGCGTACACTGGTATCGACAATTCCACAAGCCAGTGAGCCGTCCGGAAATTCATGAGAATTTCAGGCTCACGCAGACTTCTTCCTTAGCGCCCAAAAACGATCGTGGTTTTTGGACGCCATTCATCTGGATGGCGTATTCTAGCATACGAAAAGAGCCGCCCGCAAGCTACGTTTTATTAAAGCGGTTATAGTTTGGTTAAGCCTTGCCGCGCCTGCGCCAAGCAAACGGCGCACAGCCAAAGAAGGCCCCCGCCGGACTTTTTGCGAAGACATACCGCCGCCCTCTGGCGCACGCGGCGCTCACAGGCGGCAAGCGCCGGTTCCCTCGCACCCAGGTCCATCAGTTTGATCCCCTCGATCAGTAGTTCCCCTTCGCCCTCGTCCATACCCTCCAGCTTCCGTAGCGACCGCGCCAGGCCGTCCGCTTCCGCAAGGGGCCCGGCCCACCCGGCAAACGCTTCCACCAGCGCCTCTTCGGGCGTCAATGCAAAAAACTTCCCGCGTATCTCGCA
>JAEVZE010000447.1 GCA_023392395.1 Bacillota bacterium | reverse complement strand
CTTCGATTCCCGGGGTCCTGGCGGGATCGGGCGGGGCGGGGCGCACGCAGGCGACGATCCCGCCTGCCTCGCAGGTCTGCGGCGGGCGCAGGGAACAGCCCTCGCTGCGCGCGCGCCGGATCAGTTGAAACGTCCCGTTCATAGCATTCCTCCTCTCTCAAGGGCTGCTACATCCTATGCAGGGGAACTTTTTTGCGTTTTCCATGTTTTGCACCCTTGCCTTGAGGGGCGGATATGATATAATAGAATAAGTATATTACGCCCGATAAAAGAGAGGCGGTTTACGATATGGCTAACGCCCGATCCGGTGGCCCTCGCCGCCCCGACTTGGATTATTACGAGTATAAGAAGCAGCACGAGCAGCGCCTGCAACAGGCCGTCGTGCCGGTTCGCAAACCCGCGCCCGTAAAACCCGAGGCGGAAAAGCATGTTGCGCCGGAAGTTTTGCGCAAACCTGCGGAGCAGGCCGCGCCCGCTCCGATCCGGGAGACCGCCCCGCGCGTGCCCGAAAAACCACCGCGCGAAGTGCCGCCGGAGGTGATCCTGCCGCTTGATCTGCCCGACGAGGATGATCTGGATCTGCCCGAAGAGCCGCTGGACCTGCCGGAAGAGAGACCATCGATATTTTCCGGCGTCAAGGCGCTGATGAAGGGGGTCACCCACCGCGTGCCTTCGGACGAGCCGGAGGAGCGCGAAAGCGCCGGACACCGCGACCGCGAGGAAGATGCGCAGGAAGGCGAGAGCGACCTGGAGGATGACGATGACGCGCCGGACGACGCGCCGCAGATCGACAACCCCATCGGCGACGCGCTGATCAAGGTCAAGGGCTTCTTCCAGAGCGCCCGCGCCAGGTTGGCGGAGCGCCGCGCCGCCCAGCCCGCGCAGGATGAGGAAGATGGCGAGGAGGGCGATTTCACGCCCGACGCGCCGGTCGCCCACGCGGAGGATGCCGCAGGCGAATCCCCGGCGCTCTCTCGCCGCATGCGCAAGGCCGCGCAGACCCACGAAACGGCGGAGGAACCGCCGATTCTGGACATCGAGCCGGTGGACGAGCGCGAGGTGGACGATCTGGTCTCCAAGCCCGGCACCACCGTGCACGCCGGTTTTGCCGAGGAACCGCGCGTTTTGGAAGCGGAACAGCCGGCCCCGAAGGCCCTGGCGCCCGTCCTGGATCTGGACGAGGAACCGGAAGAAGACGATGACGATGACGACGACCTGCCCTCCGCCCGCGGTACCAGGTTGTTCGGATTTTTCAAGAAGTTCCGGGGCCGGGGCGCTCAGCCCGAGGCTTTAGAGGCGCCTGAGGAACCGGCGCAGCCGGATGGGGAGGATCAATCCATGGACGACAACCAGAGAGCGGTCCTGACCCAGCGCCTGTCCGAGGACCTGGACAGCGCGCCGGCGCTCTCCCGCAAGGAGCGCAAGGCGCTGGCCGCGGGCAAGCAGGCCCGGACGGCGGCGCCCGCAGCGCCCGTCGCCGCCGCGGTTTCCGCCGCTCCGGCGTTGAGCGAAGCGCCCGCGACCATGCCCTTTGCCGCGCCCACTACGGCCCGGACAACCTATCCGGTGGATGAGCCGACCCAGCAGTTCCGCCCCCTGCGCGCCCGCCCCGCCCGCGTTGCCCCGGCGGAGCCTATCCGCTTCGTGGAGCCGGAGGACGATTACGGCGAGGATGAGGACGACGATGTGCCGGTCCGCAAAGCGGCCAAACCGCCCAAGCCGCCGAAGGAGAAAAAGCGCCGCGTCTACCAGGATGAGGACCTGGAGGACGAGGAATACGAGGAAAACGACCGCTACGAAGAGGACTATGACGATTACGACGAATATGATGATTACGACGAGGATGACGAGCGCTACGACGACGAGTACCACGTCAGCGGCGGAAGGCGCTTCCTGGGCTTTTTGAAGGGCCTGATGGTGTTCATCCTGTTCCTTGCGTTGTGCGTGCTGGCGCTGAGGCAATTGGAGGCCAGTCGGTTGATCTCGCTGGGCGGCCTTCGCGATGCCGTCGGTCAGGTGGTCCCAATCAACCTGATTTTGCCCTCGCCCGCCCCGACCGAGACCCCGATGCCCACGGCCGAACCCACCGTAGCACCCACAGTGGAACCCACCGTCGCCCCCACCGCCGCGCCTGAGATCACCCCTCCGGCGGAAACGCCCGGCGCAGATCTCACGCAGGTGGAGCCGACGGTTGCCGCCGGCGCATCCAACTGAGGATTGATACCAATCCCAAATATGAATTCTTCGTCGAACCGGATCTTTTCGCGCGGGACTGTGTTGCCTTCCGCTGGAGCGTAGCGCTGCTACAAGCTCGCTCCGGCTCCTTGCCCCGCATCGACAATCTCTCGGTTCTTTGGAATAATTCATATTTTTCCTTGGTATGGCCCATGGATTCCGGCAGCTTTGCTGTGCCGGAATCTTTTTAGAAGCGACGAGGAGAATGGAACATGAAGTACGTGGTTGCGCTGGATCAGGGGACCACCAGTTCCCGTGCTGTGCTGTTTGATGAAACCGGCGCGCAAGTGGCGGCGCACGGCATCGAGTTTCCGCAGCTCTACCCCGAACCCGGCTGGGTGGAACACAACCCGCAGGACATTCTGGACACGCAGATCGACGCGCTACGCGAGACGGTGCGCGCGTCCGGGGTGGACCCGAAGGACATCGTGGCGGTGGGCATCACCAACCAGCGGGAGACCACGCTTCTGTGGGATCGGGTTTCCGGGAAACCGCTGTACAATGCCATCGTGTGGCAGTGCCGCCGCACGGCGTCGCTGGTGGAGCGGCTCAAGCAGGACGGGCTGGGCAGCGTGATCCGCGACCACACCGGCCTGATCGCCGACGCCTACTTCTCCGGCACCAAGCTGCAGTGGCTGCTCGAGCATGTGGACGGCGCAAGGGAGCGGGCGGACGCGGGCCAACTGTGCTTTGGCACGGTGGACTCCTGGCTTGCCTACCACCTGACCAATGAACGCGTGCACGTGACCGACGCCACCAACGCCGCCCGCACCATGCTCTACAACATCTACGATCAGGCCTGGGACCCGCTGCTTCTCCGGGCGATGAACATCCCCGAACAGTTGCTGCCCAAGGTGGTGGATTCCGCCGAGGTCGTCGGCACGCTGCGCAAGGACATTCTGGGCGTCGAGATCCCTGTGGCGGCGCTGGCGGGCGATCAGCACGCGGCGCTGTACGGCCAGGGGTGCTTCACCTCCGGCATGGTCAAAAACACCTACGGAACAGGCTGCTTCATGCTGATGAACACCGGCCTCAAGCCGGTGCGCTCGGGCAGCAACCTGATCACCACCATCGCCTGGCGCATCGAGGGCGTGCCCCGCTACGCGCTGGAGGGCTCGGTGTTCATGGGCGGCGCGACCATCCAGTGGCTCCGCGACGAGCTTAAGATGATCGAAACCTCCGCCGAGAGTGAAAAGCTCGCCATGGCGGTGAACGACAACAACGGCGTGTACCTGGTGCCTGCGTTTACGGGCCTCGGCGCGCCCTATTGGGACATGTACGCCCGCGGCACCATCGTGGGCCTCACCCGCGGCGCGAACAGAAACCATATCGTGCGCGCCGCGCTGGAGTCCATCGCGTTCCAGACCAGGGACGTCCTCGAAGCCATGATCCGGGACAGCGGTTTAAAACCCAGCGTGCTGCGCGTTGACGGCGGCGCCAGCCGGAACAACTTCCTGATGCAGTTCCAGGCCAACCTCCTGGGAATCCAGGTGCTTCGACCCATGATCACCGAGACCACGGCGCTGGGCGCGGCGATGCTGGCGGCCCGCGCGGTGGGGCTGTGGGACGGCAACAAGCTGCAGTCCATCTGGGCCCCGGAGAACCGCTTTACCCCCGCCATCGATTCCGCCACCCGCGAAAAACTGTGCGCGGGCTGGTCCAAGGCCATCGAGCGCGCAAAGAACTGGGCGGACAGGTAACGAAGGCCCGGAGTCACGTCGGGGCTCCGCCCCGAACCCCGCAAGGGGCAGTGCCCCTTGACCCCGCAAAAGGGATTCCATGAAAACTATGCCCGTTAGACGGATGTGCGTCAGGCGGGCATTGGGCTGTTTTGGGATGAATTCTCCCGGTTGACGGGATTGTGATCCGCGTGCTATGCTGAATGCGCGGTTCGCGCCGGTGGCAGGGGTAGAGGTTTGCCCCAATTAAGCCGTGGCGCGGAGGTGACCGCGATGAAATATTTGTCCAAGGAATGGGATGTCAGGATGCGCAGAAGCGGCTTGGGCGTAGGGCTCAAGCCTGATCCGAGGGCCGAAATGCTGGACGAAGCGCTCTATGCGGAGGTGCACGAAAGCAAGCGGCGGGCGTTGGTGGAGATGATCCGCCAGGTTTACGCCGTGCCAGAGGAGGAGACTGTCCGGTCGATTATCCAGTCGAAGCAACATGCGGTGGAAATCGGGCTGATCACTCCGGTGGAAGCCGACATGGACATCACTCGCGCAAAAGCCTGGCGGGCACAGATACCGCCTTTCGACGAGGAAGGGATCATCCAGAACTTCGAGAGAACACTGAAGGAAAAAGAAGCCGAATACCAGCGAAGTCTGCCGGAGGAGATCCTGCGCCGGGTGGCTGACCTGCGCATACTCGCGCTGGGCTATGCCGCGCCGGATGTGCATCGGGACATCGTAAAGTGGTGCGAGGAAAATCGCCGGTACGTGGAAGAAGTCAGCCGCGCTTCAAATGAACAATCAAAAGCGGCGGAGGCTTTCCTTCCCATGCGAACCGCGCGCCTTCTTCATCTGCATGACGCGCAAGTGGAGCGGGTCGAGCGGGATGGCGGCAGGCTGACGCTCCACATCGGAGGAGGAGACAACCATTACTCCGTGCTCGCGGTCCGGCTCGTTGGGTGCGAAATTCTGAAGTGGGAGGATCCGTCCGGCTTTTACTGGCTCGCCCACGAAATCGAGCGGTTGCCGGACGGGCGGTATTCGCTGGGCATACTCTTTGACGGCCTGAAAACCCTGGGGGAGATCGAACTGACCACGCGGGATATAGAAATCGACAGCCCGACTACCGAGGAGGATTTGAAGGCGGAGGACGAGAAGTTCCGGCGGCTCCTGGCCAACGGCATACTCCGGAGAGTTTCCGATCTGAAACCGCGCGACGCGGACGATTCACGCTAAATCATGATAAAACCGGCCAGAGAGGGCCTTATCCCTCTCTGCGCCGGTTGCCATAAGGTAATGACTACTTTGATTTCCTTGCGCTGGGGTCAAGGGAAGATCATCTCCCCTTGCGGGGTGCGGGGGCGCGCCCCCCCCCCCCCCCCCCCCGCAACCCCCGCCTCTTCGCCTCCTACTTCGCCGCGCGGAAGCCCAAGGGTTCCAGGAAGCGCAGAAGGCCCGCCTGGCCCGCTTCGTCAGACTTGTAGACGCCTGCGTCGGACAGCACCTGCGCGCACTTCACGCTGAGACCGGCGCGGATGGCCGACTTGGCCTCGTCGTTCGTTAGTTTTGTGCCGTGCTCCGCCGCCAGTTGTTTTACCCAGGCATAGTGCTTTTCCAGCGGCGCGCCTTTTTCGGGCGCTCTGTCCAGCGGGATCTCGCCGGTCAGGTACTTTTTCAGCGCATCCAGTTCGGAGAGCAGCCGTCCCGGCAGGATGAACAGACCCATCGTCTCGATCAGGCCGATGTTTTCTTTTTTGATGTGGTGCAACTCCTCGTGCGGGTGGAAGATGCCCAGCGGGTGCTCCTCGCTTACGCGGTTGTTGCGCAGCAGCAGGTTCAGTGCCCACTCGTCGTCCACGCGCCGCAAAATCGGCGTGATTGTGTTGTGGGGCTGATCCGTCTCGGCAAGCACGCCGCATTCCGGGTCGGAGTGGGTTCTCCAGGCGGAGAGAATCCTTTCCGCCAGGTCGATCAGGCGGGCAGAATCCCGCCCGGTCAGCCTGAGGCAGGTCATCGGCCATTCGACCACCGAGGCGCGCACGCCCTCCTCCGGGCAGATCAGGCTGGTCCGGGCGGCGGCCTTGTCCATCGGGAAGGTGTACTGGCCGCCCTGGAAGTGGTCGTGGCTCAGAATGGAGCCGCCCACGATGGGCAGATCCGCGTTGGCCCCCAGGAAGTAGTGGGGGAACTGGGACACGAACTCAAACAGGCGCAAAAAAGTGCCCCGGGAGATCTTCATCGGAGAATGCCGCTCGGACAATACGATGCAGTGCTCGTTATAGTACAGGTAGGGCGAATACTGGAAGTGCCAGGGCTCGCCCGAGAGCGTCAGCGGGATCATCCGGTGGTTCTGTCGGGCGGGGAAGCCCGCGCGGCCCGCGTAGCCGGGGTTTTCCACGCACAGCATGCACTTCGGATAGCCCACCTGCGGCGCGCCCCGCTCGGCGGCGATGTCGCGGGGATCTTTCTCCGGTTTGGACAGGTTGATGGTGATTTCCAGCTCGCCCGCGGGGGAGGGCGCGAAGAAGCGCACGTTGCGCGCGATCTGATCCACGCGGATGTAGTCACAGGCGCGGCACAGCTGGTAGAACCAGTTGGTGGCGGCGCGAGGCCCCGCTTCTCTATAGAGCGCGGAGAATTTGGTGCGCACTTCCCAGGGCGACGGTGTGATCAGGCCGCAAAGCCGGGTTTCAAACCGCTCCCTGGCACCGGGCGTATCCTCGATGATGCCTTTGATTGCGGCGATTTCGCTTAATTCCCGCACCAGCGGCGTCACCGTCGGCGCGAGCGTTTCGGGCGCTTCGGCGTCCGGGGCGGGCGCGCCCAATTGCATGGCGTCCAGAAGCAGGTTCTGAAGATAGGTCCGGTCGTAGGAGGCGGCCAGGCCGGCGTTTTCGGCAAAATGGATCAGGCCCAATATGGCGCGCGTCGTGCGCTGTTCCATCATTATCCCCGCTTTCGCATTGGCTGAACATGATTTTACCATAGACCACGCCCTGTCACAAGGGAATTGCGGTTGACTTATACCAATTCCAAACATTCTTTCGTCGTCGCGGCGGATCTTTTTGAGCAGAACTGTGTCGCTCTCCGCATTAGCGTAGCGCTGCTACGCCTCGCTCCGGCTCCTGGTTCTGCATCAAAAAACTCTCGCCGCTTTGGACGAAACAATATTTTGCATTGGTACGATGGTTTCTTGTGGTATAATGGACGAAACGAAAGGGGTGTATGCGCATGCTGTACAGGGATTGGCCAGCGCTCGGGCGCAAGGTGAGCGCCATCGCGCTGGGTACGGCGCACTTTGGCGCCAAAATGCCGGAGGAGACCGCCTTTGAGGTGATGGACGCCTATGTCAAGCTGGGCGGAAACGTGCTGGATACCGCCCGGGTCTATGGGGACTTTGACCTGGCCATCCAGGGCATCAGCGAAAAGACCATCGGCAAGTGGATCGCCTCCCGGAAGAACCGGGCGAAGATCGTCCTCAGCACCAAAGGCGCGCACCCGCCGTGGGGGTTCTTTCTGACGCCCCGGCTGGACAGGGCGAGTATCGTCAGCGACATGGAGATGAGCCTGGAGGCGCTGGACCTCTCCGGCGTGGAACTGTACTACTTGCACCGGGACGACGTCACCCGCCCGGTGGGCGACATCCTGGAGACGCTGAACGGCCTCGTGGAAGCGGGGAAGGCCAAGCTCCTGGGCGCGTCCAACTGGACGGTCGAGCGCCTCGAGGAGGCCAACGCCTACGCCGCGTCCCACGGCCTCAAGGGCTTTTCGGTCAACCAGCCCCAGTGGAGCCTGGCCGTCCAGAACCATGTGGCGGACGAGACGCTGGTGCAGATGGACCGCGGCATGTTCGACATGCACCGGCGTATGAAGCTGCCCTGCATGCCCTATTCTTCGCAGGCGCAGGGCTTCTTTACCAAACTGTTTGAGCTGGGCGAAGCCAATCTGCCCGAGGCGCTGAAGCGCGACTTCGTCAGCCCCGACAACTTCCGGCGCTACGAGGCGGTACTGAAGGCGAAGGAGGCCACCGGCCTCTCGGTCGGTGCGATTTCGCTGGCGTTTTTGACGGGACAGCCGGACTTTTTCACACTGCCCATCGTGGGCGTCAGCAGGCTAACGCAGGTGGAGGCGCTCAGAGAGTCCGCGGATGCGGCGCTCCCGCCTGAGCAGATTCGCGCGCTGACCAAGGCTGCCGGCCTTACGGACTGACCGCGCAAAGGACTTCGGACTGCCCATCTCGCAAGGTCCGCAGCCCTGTCGCGCCGCCGCCAGAAAATTCTGGCGAATGACGGGATATTTTCTTTACCGATTCTGTCATATCTCCGCCTTTTCGGACATAACCTGTACCGAAAGGGCGGATGATCATATATGGAGAAGATCAAGCTGTTGATGGCGGACGATAACCATGCGGTACTCTCTCAGCTCTCCGAGTTTTTCGGCAGGAAAGCGGACATTGAGATCGTCGGCTGCGCCCACGACGGTGCGGAAGCGCTGACCCTGATCGAAAAGACCGCGCCCGACATCCTGCTGCTCGACATCATCATGCCGCGGCTTGACGGCTTCGCGGTGTTGGAGGCGCTGGCCGGCGCGGGCCCCCGGGCGATCATGGTCACAGGCCTATCCGGCGATGAGTTCATCGGCCGTGCGATGCGGCTTGGCGCCAGTTATTACATGGTCAAACCAGTGGATACCCAGGTGCTCTACGCCCGGATCAAGGAAGTGGCCGGGATGAAGGGCGAAAGCCTGGCCGAACCCAGAACGCCGCCCATGCGCTCCCGGGATGAGCAGGTGACGGGGCTGTTCCTGTCCATCGGCATCCCGGCCCACATCAAGGG
>JAEVZE010000395.1 GCA_023392395.1 Bacillota bacterium | reverse complement strand
CGAATCCCACGACCAGGCGCTGGTGGGCGACAAGACGCTCATCTTCCGCATGGCCGACGCGGAGATGTATACCGGCATGGACAAGGCATACCACTCGCTGGTCATCGACCGGGCGATCGCGCTTTCCAAGATGATCCGTTTCATCACTCTGGCGCTGGGGTCGGAAGGGTACCTCAACTTCATGGGCAACGAGTTCGGCCACCCGGAGTGGATAGACTTCCCGCGGGAGGGCAATGGCTGGAGCTTCCACTTCGCGCGCCGGCAGTGGTCGCTGGCGGACAACAGCTTCCTCAAATATCAGTGGTTGCAGCAATTTGACCGCGCAATGCTGAAATTTGCGCGGAAACACCGGGTCATGGTCAAGCGCGATCTGAACAACCTGTGGATGGACCAGCAGAATAAGCTACTGGCGTTTGCCAAGGGGGATCTAGTGTACCTGTTCAACTTCCACCCGACCAAGTCTCAGCAGGATTTCCTATTGCCGGTAAACCCGTTGGGCGCGGGACGGTATCAGGTGGTGTTCTCCACCGACGAACCGGACTTCGGCGGTCAGGGCCGCATTTCGGAGGAAACCATCTATCAGACCGAGTCCATCAAGGAGCGTGGCCTTGCTTTCAAAATCTACTCCCCTTGCCGCACGGCAATGGTGCTGAAGCGAATTCAGCCCTAGCAGCACAAGAAATAATGCCCGGCGTGAGTGGATGCACTCTCGCCGGGCTTTGTATACCATAGACTGATGACACTCCAAGATTTCCTTTTGCGCGGGTTCCAAGGGGCCTCAGGCCCCTTGGGGGGGTGCGGGGCGGAGCCCCGGCGAACCCCCGCCTCCTTCTACGCCCTGAGTTTCGCGCCATGGGCGGTTTCGCAGGCCTTGACGATCTTGTCGAAGCTGGCGTTTACTTCCGCGTCGGTCAGCGTGCGGTCGGCGGCGCGGAAGGTAAGTGCGAAGGCTGCGCTCTTTTTGCCGGAGCCCACCTGCGCGCCTCGGAACAGGTCGAACAACTTCGCGTCCTCCAGCGTCTTTCCGGCCGCTCGGCGGATGGACTCGATCACGCTGCCAATGCCCACACCCTCGTCCATCACCAGTGCGATGTCGCGGCTGACCGCCGGGAAGCGCGGCAGCGCCTTGACTTCCGGCACGGGAACCTCGGCTTCCATCATTCGATTCAGCGACAACTCCGCCACGTAGACGCGCCGCCCTTCCAGGTCAAACCGCGCCGCCACGTCCGGATGCGCCTCACCCATCTGACCCAGCTCGATCGCGCCGGACAGGATCCGCGCCTTCCGGCCCGGGTGCAGCCAGTTCTCGCCACCTGGTGCCACCTTGGCCTCGATGCCAAAGCGCTGCGCCAGGCAGGCGACCGCGTCGCGGAGCTGGTAGAAGTCCACGCCTTCGCCGTACATGCCCAGAATCAGCGTCGGGATCTCCTCCGGCAGCTGGTGGGGCTCAGTCTTTTTGAAGGCGTTCGACAACTCGAACAGCCGGGTTTCGGCGTTGCCGCGGCTTATGTTGGTAGCGAGCGCGGTCAGCATGGAGGGAATCATCGTCGTCCGCATCACGGACGTGTCCTCGCCCAAGGGGTTTCGGACCGGCAGCGGGTCATACCGCCAGTCGCCCGGCTCAAAGCCCATCGCGCCCAGCCATTTGGGGGAAACAAAAGAATAGTTCAGCGCCTCGTAGAACCCCAGGCCCACCAGCGTATCCTTGATGCGGTCGCGGAACAGCTGCTTCTTCGAGCGCTCGCCCAGCATGGTCTCGCCCCTGGGCAGCGTGGACGGGATGAAATCATACCCGTAGAGCCGGAGCACTTCCTCGGCCAGGTCGGCCTCGGTCTCGATGTCGCTTCGCCAGGCGGGCGGCACGCAGGTGAATTCGTCGCCCGCCAGGGAGGCGTCGATGTTCAGGCTGTTTAAAATGTCTTCCATCTTCTCCGGCGGCACGTCCACGCCCATCAGCTTCGCCATCCGGCTGGCGCTGGCGGTGATTTCGCGCTCCGGGACGGGCGACGGGTACAGATCGATGACGCCGGGGGCTACGTCGCCGCACTCCAGCATGTTGACCAGCATGCAGGCGCGCTCCAGCGCCTCCATGGTGCTCTCCACGCACACGCCCTTTTCAAACCGGGCGGAGGATTCCGTGCGGATGCCCAGCGCGCGGCTGGTCAGCCGGATGCCGGTGCGGTCGAAGGTGGCGCACTCGAACAGCACGCTTGTGGTCCCCTCGCCGATTTCGGACTCTTCGCCGCCCATGATGCCAGCCAGGCCCGTGGCGTTTTCGGCGTCCGCGATCACCAGCATGTTATTGGTCAGCTCGTGTTTCTTACCGTCCAACGTGGTCAGCATTTCGCCCGGCTTGGCACGGCGCACGATGATCTTGCCCTCCCGCACCTTGGCGAGGTCGAATGCGTGCATCGGATGGCCGGTCTCCAGCATCACGAAGTTGGTGATGTCCACGATGTTATTGATGGGCCGAACGCCCGAAGCGTGCAGGTAGGCGCGCATCCACATGGGCGAGGGGCCGATCTTGACGTTCGCCACCACGCGGGCGCAGTAGCGGGGGCAGAGCGCAGCGTCCTTGACCTCCACCGACGCATACTTTTCGATGGAGTCGCCTGTTTCGGCCACCTCGATCTCCGGCATCACGCAGTATTCGTCCAGCACCGCCGCGCTCTCCCGCGCGATGCCCCAGACGCTCAGGCAGTCGGGCCGATTGGCCAGAATCTCAAAATCCACCACGTCGTCTCCCACGCCCAGTACGTTTTTCACGCACACGCCGGGCGAGACTTCGTCGGTGATCACCAGAATGCCTTCGTCGCCCACGTTCGGATACAATCCGGTGGGAATGTTGAGCTCCGGCCCCGAGC
>JAEVZE010000379.1 GCA_023392395.1 Bacillota bacterium | reverse complement strand
CGCGAGATGCGGGACCGCCAGGACGTGCTCGGCAAACTGGACGGCGCGCGGAAACTCCTGGCCGAATGCCTGGGCGGAGATGATTTTGAAAAGCTGGTGGTCGGCGCGGCACCTGCGCCGGAACCCGCCGAGACGGTGGAGACTCTGACGATCAGAATTCAGGCCCGCGCCGGGCGCGTGCAGGCGCTTTCGCAGGAGATGGCCGCCTGCAAAGCCAGACGGGACGCCATCGAGGACGCCTGCCGCACAATTTCCGAGATCGGCGGCGAAGCGATGCTGGTGCAGGAGAAGATTGACCGCCTGACGCGGGAGGCCGAAGCCATTGACGAGGCGAAGGCGCGCATTGAGCGCGCATCGGACGACATGAGAAGGAAGCTTTCGCCCGCCCTTAGCCGCGCCATCGCGCTGGTCGCAGGCAAGGTCACGCTCGGACGGTACGACCAACTGCGCATCGATCCCGATTTGAAGGTGCAGGCGCTGGCCCAGGGGCAGACCGTCTCCCCCGACCGGCTCTCCGGCGGTACCGCCGACGCGATCTATCTGGCGCTCAGGCTGGGCCTGATCGAATTTTTGATGGGCGACAGGGAGTGCCCGGTGATCCTGGACGACAGCCTGGCGCAGCTGGACGACGGTCGCGCGGCCAGAATGCTAGAGGCGATCGCCGCCTTCGCCGGGCATAGGCAGATGCTGCTGTTGACCTGCCAGTCCCGCACGCGGCAGATGCTCGAGGAGCTCCAAATCCCCCACGAATCGATCGTTCTATAAACCTCCAACCAGCGACAAGCCCTTCATATCTCCCTCCGGCCTGGACATATATTGTCCCGACTGGAGGGATTGATTATGCCGGAAACGCGCAGCCGCGTGACCATCCACACATCCATCGTCCCGGAGCCCAAGCCTGCACCCGAGCCCCAGAAACACATCCCCTGGCGCGTGCTGCCGCACCCCGCCGCCCGAAAAAAGCGCGCCCCCAAGCTCAGAAACCCAGAGGGCGTGCGCCGGACGCCGGGCGAAAGGCTGCTGCGCAACGCCGCCGTCGCCTGCTCGCTGCTATTGACGCTGCTGGCGCTGTCCAACCTCAACCAGCCCTGGACGGAGAAGACCGTCGCCAGCATCCGCTCCGCGATCTCGATGCGGATCGATCTGGATGAATCCCTGGGCAAGCTGCACTTCGTGCGCGATCTGGTGCCCGATGCCGCGCTGGTCTTCTGGAACATGGGCAGCGGCGACATGGCGGGGCCGGTGAACGGCCAGCTGTCCCACCCCTACGACGCCAACCAGCCGTGGCTTCTGTACCAGACGGGCGGCGCGCAGCCGGTACGCGCGGCGCTGGCCGGGCAGGTGGTGGCCGCCACCCAGAACGCCGACGGCGCCTGGACGCTGATGATCGACCATGAAAACGGCGAGCAGACCGTCTACGCCTACGTGGCGCAGTCCATCGTCAAGGTGGGCCAGAAGGTCTCCGCTGGGGATCAGATCGGCATCACCTCGGACGCGGGTGACGCGCGCCTCTACTTTGAACTGCGCAAGGACGGCCAGCCGGAGGATCCCACCGGCCGCCTGAATTCGTGACGAAAGCGCTGGGCTTCCCGGTCCGGGCGCATTGGACGCTGCTTTTGATGCCGCCGCTTTTGGCGCTGAGCGGGCTCGGCCCGGCGCTGATCGCGGTCGCAAGTTCGGTGCTCCTCCACGAGGCGGCCCACGCGCTAGCGGCGCGGGCGGCGGGCGTGAACGTGCGCGAACTGCTTCTGACGCCCTTCGGCGGCGCGCTGCGCATCGAAGGGCTTTGGGGGTACCGGCCTGGCCAGGTGGCGCTGGTGGCGCTGGCAGGGCCTACGGCCAGCCTGATGGTCATGACGATTGCGGCGGCCCTCGCCTACGCCGGCGCGGTCTCCCCCGGCGCGGCGGGCGAATGGGTGCGCATCAACCTGATGCTGGCCGCGTTCAACCTGCTGCCCGCGCTGCCGCTAGATGGCGGGCGGGTGCTGGCCGCGGCGCTGGGTTCAAAGCTGGGCGCGGCGAAAGCCCTCCGGGCGGGCGTCCTCATGGGCCAGTCGCTGGGCGCGCTGATGCTGGTTCTGGCGGCCTGGCAGTTCGCCGCCGCCCGCAGGCTCAACCTGACGATCGTGCTGTGCGCCATGTACTTATTGACGAGCGGCCCCGCGGAAAAGCGATCCGCCGAAGGCGCGGAACTGATGAGCTTACTTACGCGCCGGGACGAACTGAAGGAGGAGGGCATGCTGCCGCTCGCGTGGATCGCAGCCGGCCAGAACGTTCGCTGCCAGGACGCCATGCGCCGCCTGCGCGCCCGGCGCGTGCACCGCATCGCCGTCTACGACGGCGCGATGCGCCTGATGGACGTCGTCGAGGAACGGGAGCTGATCGCCGCCGTCCGGCGCGGCGAACCGGACACAGTTGGAGAATTGGCCGCAAAACGGAAAATACCGCTTGACACGCCCCGCGCGCGAAGCGGTATAACAGCATCTGCCGGTCGTACGCATATGGTGTAGCGGATATCAACGGTGTCCAATACCTTTTTAAACCTTCCAGAATAGTGTCCATCGGCATTCCGTTAGAATGCCGATTTTCTATTCAGCCAGCAATTGTTCTCATCCTCTCAAGCGCATCTCCAAATGAATGTCTGGATGTGTTATGACGCGCACCGACACTTGGAACCGTCTCGCTCATAATAGCCGGATCGTGTGACAGAGGTAATCGCCAATATCCATCACTCGATGGTCATGATGGCGGTAAACCCTGTCACCTCCAACACCTCAAGGATGGTCTCGTTGGGGTGGCGGATCACCATTCTGCCCTGTTTGTTCATCACTTTCTGGGTGGAGAGCAACACGCGCAGGCCGGCGGAGGAGATGTAGTCCAGCTCAGCAAAATCCATCACGAGGGAATCCACGCCGTTCAGCGAGATCTTCAGTTCCGCCTCCAACTGGGGCGCGGTGGTGGTGTCTAGGCGTCCGGCCAGGGCCACGGTCATTTCGGTTGCGTTCAAACTCTTGTTGATCGTCATTTTCTCTTCCTCCAGATTAAATGCTTTGGTTACGGTCATTTCCAGCTTGCCGCTGGGCACACCGATGGACGCGTCGTCGGTAAAGTTTGCAATGATGGATTTCTCCATGCCATCCCATTCGCTTTTGACTTTCTCTTTCGGGGCGAATTCTATTACTGCGAAAGCGTCCACATATAGGCTTACTCGCCCCCGGGGTGTACAAGCCATAGGTCCACGTGGTGGCGCACCTTGTAATCGGTATGCGGCGCGGACATTTTCATAGCGATTCTTCCTGTGATTTGCACTTCATTTCTTGTTTGCAGCGGTACATATCGTTATCCGCTTGGGATACCAACAGTTCTGGGTCACAGATGCCTTCGGAAAACGCCCTCCCTATCGCGACGCTGCACTGATGGGTTTGGCCCCGGTTGTAGTCGTCCATGTATTCGGCGAACAGTTCCTCACAACGCTTCAGTGCCTCTTCGGTGCTCTGAATGAGCAGCAGCACGAATTCGTCGCCGCCGATGCGGTAGCATTTGGCGTTTTCCGCCTGTCCGCACACCAGCCGCAGCACATCGGCCATTCGGCGTAGCAGCGCGTCCCCCGCCGTATGGCAGTATTTATCGTTGATGAGTTTCAGGTTATTCAGGTCAAAGTAGAGGATGCCAAGCCCCGAAACATTGGCGTACTCCCGCGTGAGATCCATCTGGAAGCAATTGCGGTTGAAGAGACCGGTCAGGGTATCGTAGATGGCCTCCTTGGTCAGGCTGTTCATTTCGCCCCGGTTCTTTGCCAAAACGGTCTGCAGCATGGATATCTCCTGCACCGTCTCATAGTTCAGGCCCATCACATCGTCGATCATGTTGATGTTGCCCGCCCGATAGAGGACGCCGTCCCTGCAGAAAACAAGATGTTTGACCTTCATCCAATGTCTGCTCTTTGGCTCAAAGTAGTCCCACACATAGACGCCATCCTGTTCGGAGAGTTTGGGGCAAAAGGGGCACACGGTCTCCCGCCCGAGGAATGCCTTCCAGCAGGGCAACCCCACGCAGGGCGCTTTTATGCCGTCGGTGAGGTAAGGGCTGGCCCAAACGATTCTCTTACTCTCCTCCTCCAGGATATACATCCCTTCAGCGCAGCGCAGCAACGCCTCGCACCACTCGTCTATCATGTTGACGCCACCTCTTTTATGAATCTAAAACCAGTGTAGCGATTTGTGCCAGAGTCAAAAATGCGTTTGCCATTTCCCGCAGATTTCGCGGTAGAAAACGCAGATCGCTTATGAACCGCCATGCTGCGA
>JAEVZE010000338.1 GCA_023392395.1 Bacillota bacterium | reverse complement strand
CCGACATTCCGGCGCATTACGCCGATTGGTTTCTGGAGCGACTGCGGGAGGGATTCGTGCTGGTCAAAAACCCCCGGAACGCAAAACAGGTCAAACGGGTGTCGCTTGCGCCGGAGGATGTGGACGGCATCGTGTTCTGGACCAAGAACCCGCAACCCATGCTGCCGCATTTGCATGCGCTTTCGCAATACGCATATTATTTTCAGGCGACAGTTACGCCCTACGGGCCGGACGTGGAACCAGGGATTCCCGATAAGGACGAGATCATCATTCCTTCCGTGCTCCGTCTGTCGGAGGCAATCGGACCGGGGCGCGTCGTGTGGCGGTACGACCCGATCCTGCTCAGTGACAAGTATACGAAAGAATTCCACTATGAGGCATTTGACGCGATGGCGCGGCGCTTCTCCGGGCGCGTGGTCCGCTGCACCATCAGCTTCCTGGACATGTACAAAAACACCGCCCGCAATGCCCGCGCGATGGGCCTGATCCCCGTTGAGGAAGCGGACATGTTGGAGATGGCGGAAAAGATCGCTTTGATTGCCAAAAGTCACGGCATTCCGGTGACAGCCTGCGCCGAGCCTATAGACTTTTCGCGCTTTGGCATCGCCCGCGCCCGGTGCATCGATCCCGAGCTGCTCGAAGCCACCTCTGACCGCTCCATCGACTTCAAGCGCCAGAAAAGCCAGCGCCCAGAGTGCGGCTGCGCGGACAGTGTGGACATCGGCGTGTACAACACCTGCCCCAACGGGTGCAAGTACTGCTACGCCAATTTCAGCCCGGCGATGATCCGGGAGAACCTTTTGCACCGCGATTCCGGCACGCCGTTTCTGAACGGCGCGCAGGGAGAACCGTGACCGAAGGCCGGATGTTTATTCGATGATGAAAGGGAGGGCAGGCACATGAACGCGGCGATTCTTCTGATTCCCTTCGTGCTGATCCGCTATGGTCTGATGGGGTTGCTCGGCGGCGACGCGCTCCGGCGCGCCGCGCACTACCCGGAGACCGAGGGGTCGGAACGGGTATTTCACTGGATCTATCAAATCGCCAGCCTGCTTCTTCTCATCTTCCCGTTTTTCCTGAAGGTGGACGGCTCCTCCCGGTGGATGATCCCCGGCTTCGCCGTGTACGGCCTGGGCGTCGTGGTCACCGCGGCCGCGACAATCAACTTCTCCAAACCGCTGCCGGATGGATTCCATCAAAACGGCCTCTACCGGTTTTCACGCAATCCGATGTACGTCGGATACTTTTTCTATTTTCTCGGCTGTGTTGTCCTGACGGCATCGTGGGTGCTGCTTGCGGCGCTGATACTCTTTCAGCTGTCCACCCATTACCTGATCCGATCCGAGGAGCGCTGGTGCCTCGAAAAGTTCGGGGACGAGTATGCGAAGTACGAAAAAAGGGTTCGGCGGTATCTCTAGTCAGCTGAAAGCCTTGATTTCGACCGTTGATCCGGGAGAGCATCACCAGACGCGACGCCCGCTCGCAGCTTCTCTACGAGCGGGAGGACGGAGATCCTTGAAGAAAATAAAAAGAAACACGGAGGGTACAATGAACCGGAAGATCGGCATGGTTTCTTCGGTCGTTACTTTGCTGGCGGTGCTCTCTTTCGCTGCGTGCATGCTCATCAATTCCTTGGTGGGAAGCTACCTCTCCAGCATGTTCATCGCGTGGGGGTTTCTCCCGCTGGCCTGCGCGTTCGCGGCGCGCGCGAAAGACGAGGCCCGCGCCGCCGCCCTCACGGGGGTGGCGTTTGCGGCCGTCTACGGCGTGTTGATTGCCGTGGTCTACTTCACGCAGCTGACGGCGGTGCGGCTGTCCCCGCTTTCGGAGGAGGCGCTCTCCATACTGGACTACAGCCGGTTTGGGCTGTTCTTCAGCCTGGATCTGCTGGGATACGCCTTTATGGCGCTGTCCACGTTCTTCCTCGGCCTCACCATAAGCCCCGCCGGGCGCGCGGACAGGTGGCTGAAGGGCCTATTGATGATTCACGGCGTTTTCGCCGTCACCTGCGTCGTGCTTCCGATGCTGGGCCTGTTCAAGCCCGGCATGGCCGGCGGCGATTTGATCGGCGTCCTGGTACTGGAATTTTGGTGTGCGTACTTTACGCCGGTGTGCGTGCTGGCGTACCGGTTCTTTAAACGCGAAGGCTGAGAAAATATCAGGATCGAGATTTTTTGCATGGGCAATGCTGAAAGCATAGAGTGATTGGCGACGCGTCAGCAATTTTCGTGAATTGTATTCTGGCCTGGCTTAACATGTAGGGAAAGAACCGCGATATAGGGAAGAGATACTGTATTGAAACACGAATCTGGAGGTGAAGGAAATGAGCGAACAGAAAAAGGTAAGGTATCAGTGCCCCAAGTGCGGTGGAGAGAACTACGAGAACGATCAGTTTCAGGCGACCGGCGGCAATTTTGCCAAGCTCTTCGATGTCCAGAATAAGAAGTTCATCACCGTCACATGCACCCATTGCGGGTATACCGAACTGTATAAGTCCGATACCAGCACCGGATGGAACGTCCTTGATTTTCTGATGAACAACTGAGCAGAAGACGGAGAGTGCGGCGTTTTGCGCCGGACTGGCGCGGCCTTGAACCGCCAAACGAATGCCCGGACGGCCGATTGGCTTGTCTGGCATTCGGACCAACAAAGTCCCGAAGAGATTCCATCATTTCCGGCGACCAGTGCGCCGGAAATGTGTTTGTTCTCCCAGTGCGCACATTGGGAGAACAAACAATTCCATCTGTCAGTGCGCCGCCCGGAAATCCGTGAGGATTTCAGGCGCACGCAGTTCCTTTCCTTCGCATCGAAAAATCCGAAGGGTTTTCGATGCTCAGAATGCCAAGACAGCCGATTGGCTTGCCTGGGCATTTTATCATATACTTTCCGGTTGCCCCTCCGGCGTTTCGCCGTAGAGCAGCGTGATGTTGTGCTTTTTGAAAAAGTCCATGTACTTGGCGGAGGGCTTGATATCGGTCACGACGGTGGACACGCGCTCCAGCGGGCAATAGGTGATCATGGCATCGTGGTCGAACTTGGTGTGGTCGGCCATCAGCACGATCTTTTCGCAGTTGGAGGCGATCACGCGCTTGATTTCGGCCTCAAAATAGGTGGTGTTGGTGAGCCCGCGCTTGATGGAGACGCCGGTTGCGGCCATCACGGCGATTTTGACCGACAGGGTCCGGATGGAATCCAGGCTCGAAATGCCCACAAACGCGCCCAGCGAGGCGTTGTAGATGCCGCCCAGAGAGATGGTGTTGATCTCCTTGAGGCGGCTCGATTCGTTGATGGCGATCAGGCTGTGGGTCACCAGCGTCAGGCCCTTTTTGCTGCCCAGGTGGCGGATGACGTTGTAGGTGGTGGAGCCGGAATCGATGAAGATGGTGGTGCCGTCGGGGATGACGGTGGCGGCGAGTTCGCCGATGAGCCGCTTGTCGGGCCCGTTCATCTGAAACCTTCGGGGCATGGAGATCAGCGAGGCCGGGGTGCGCGCCGCAGCGCCCCCATAGACCTTGGCGACGTGGCCGCGGGTCTCCAGTTCGTCAAGGTCGCGCCTTAGCGTATTGACCGAGACGTCGAAGTGCTCCTGAAGGTCCTGAATGGTGACCTGTTCGTTTTGCAGGATGTACTGTTCCATGGCGTCGAGTCGCACG
>JAEVZE010000226.1 GCA_023392395.1 Bacillota bacterium | reverse complement strand
CCTCAGCCTGGTGGCGGACCGCGTGTTCGTCAGCCAGTGGCATCTCTCCAAGCTCATCAACCGGCACACCGGCAAGAACTTCTTCGACCTGGTGAACCAGCTGCGCGTGAAAAGGGCCCGGGAGCTGCTCCGGGACCCGGCGCTGAAAGTCCACGAGGTGGCGGAGCTGGTGGGGTACGCGGACGTAGCCCACTTCTCCAAGAATTTCAAGCGGCTGACCGGAAAATCCCCGGTAGAATACCGCGCCCAGCTATGACAACCCGCCGCAAAAGCGCATAGCCTGGGGCTTCCTGGCATATCGTATTAAAGAAATACGCATGCGGGGAGTGATACGCTTGGAAAACCCCAACAACCGGATGACGGCCGCCGGCCGCCTCGAAGGTCCGCTGGAAATGAGCCACGAGGTCCTGAACGAGCCTTTTTATGCGGGGACAATTCTGGTCAAGCGCCTGTCGGGCGCGGTGGACCGGCTGCCGGTGACCATGTCCGGAAAGTTGATCGCGGGCGGCCAGTGGCCGCTGGAGACGCTGATCACCGTCCAAGGGCAGGTTCGGTCCTACAACAAGGTGGTAGACGGCGCGGGAAGGTTGCTGGTGACGCTGTTCGTCCAGCACGTTCAGGTAGGCGCCGAAAACGATACGCTTAACCGGGTGGAACTCATCGGCGCTCTGTGCAAGCCGCCTGTCTACCGGTCCACGCCCGTCGGGCGCGAGATCTGCGACATGATGCTGGCGGTCAACCGCGCCTTCGGCAAGAGCGACTACCTGCCCTGCATCGCCTGGGGCCGCAACGCCCAGTACGCGGCGCGCTTCCGAGTGGGCGACAGGCTGCGCATCGGGGGCAGGCTTCAGTCCCGCGAATACCAGAAGCTCTTGGAAAACGGAGAATACATGAGCCGCAACGCCTTTGAGGTTTCGGTGTTTACGCTGGAGGCCGACCGCGCGCCCTCCCCCTCGCCGCAGCCCGACGAGGCGATGCATCAGGAACACCTGACGGTGTAGAGCGGAGAAAATCCGCATAAGCGGCTTTTCTCCGCGAAGGAAGAAATCCGCGTGAGCCTGAAATTCTCCGGAATTTCCGGGCGGCTCACTGGCTCAAGGAATTGTTTCTTCTACCAGTGTACGCACTGGTAGAGGAAACACGTTCCCGGCGCACAGGTCGCCGGGAACGATTTGAAGGCCCGAAGGAGGCTGCCTGTGGTATGGCTCGCGCGCGGCGCGGGCCTTTTGCGCGTTTAAAACGCGGCGCATTCGGGGTAGCGGGGCGATGGCTGGAGGATTCACGTTCTCATTGCTATGCCCGCCGTTTTGTGCTATGATTCCCATTAAAAGGAGGTGCTGTCATGAGCGCGGAATATGCGGGCAAGGTATGCGTTGTGACCGGCGCGGTTTCGCGCATCGGCCGCGCGCTGTGCGGCGAACTCCTGAGGCGGGGCGCGGTGGTCTACATGGGCGACGTCAGCGACGCGGCGCTGAACCAGATGGCGGACGGGTTCAACCTGGCCCACCCCGGTCGGGCGTTCGCCGTGCCCACCGATGTGACGCAGCAGCTGGACGCGCAGCACCTGGCGGACGTGGCGCTGGCCCGGAAGGGCAAACTGGACTGCCTGATGATGGCCGAGGTTGCACCCTGTTCAGTGCCCATCGGCCAGGTGATGGCCGAGAGCTGGCGCTACGCCATCGACGTGAACCTGATGGGCGTGGTGCACATGGTGGAGGCGGCGCTCCCGGCGATGCGCGCGCAGGGCCATGGCCGCATCGCGCTTTTGCTGCCGCTTTCGGGCCTGATGCCCGCCCCGTTCGAGGCGGTGTGCAGCGCCACCCACGCGGCGGCCCGAGCACTGATCGAGAGCCTGCGCTACGAATTGTGGGATGAGAAAATCCAGTGCGCCAGCGCGTGCCTGGACGGCGTCTTCGCGCCTGACTTCGAACTTGGCGGGGACAAGCCTGCGGAAGCCGCGGCCACGGCGGTGCTGGAAGGCCTGACGGCCAACATCCCGGTGATCATTTGGCCGGAGAGCGCCAGGCAGCACATCGAAGCTTGCGGCCCGGCTACCGATGCAAGGCAGCAGTGCCTGCTCCAGGACGCGCGGCAGCGCAAGCCGAGCATCCGCACCAAGGGCGCCTACATGTGAACCAATGGCATTGAAAAACCCCGAGGGTTCTCCAATGCGCAGGAAGAGGGCTGCGCGAGCCTGAAATCCTCACGAATTTCCGGGCGGCTCGCTGACTGAAGGGTTTGTTTCCTCCACCAGTGTTCACACTGATTGCGGAAACACATTCCCAGCGCACAGGTCGCTGGGAATGATTGGAAGATACGATGGGGTTTGTCAACAGGCTTATCCCGCCCCGGGAGGGCGGCTCATTATTCATTCAAGGAGAGGATACACGCATGAAAACCGTCGTCGCGTATTATTCCCTGGGCGGATCGTCCCGGAAGCTGGCCGAAGCCCGCGCCAAGACCCTGGGCGCGCCCGCCGTCGCCGTTGAAGAAGTGCGCAAGCGCAACATGATCGCGGCGTTCCTGGTGGGTTGCCCCCAGGCCATGAAGCAGCAGCCCGCGGCCGTAAAGCCCATCAGTGACAAGATCACCGGCTGCGACCGGCTGGTCGCCTTTGCGCCGGTCTGGGCCGGCATGCCCGCGCCCGCGTTCAACAGCCTGGTCAACGCCCTGCACAAAGGCCAGGAGGTCGAGGTCGTGCTGGTCTCCGGCGGCGGCAAGACCCAGGCCGAGCCTAAGGTGCGTGCGCAGCTCGAGGCGAAGGGCGTCAAGGTGCTGGGCATCTCCGACGTGAAGGCGCCTTCGAAGAAATAAGTTGCGGCGCGTTAGAAAAACGCAAGGGGGCACCCCATGAAACTCACCTTTCTCGGCGCGGCGCGCGAGGTCACCGGCAGTTGCTACTACCTGGAGACCGAAAACGGCCGCCTTCTGATCGACTGCGGCATGGAACAGGGCGAGGACGCCTATGAAAACCAGGACCTGCCCGTCGATCCTTCGCAGATCGACTGTGTGGTGCTGACCCACGCCCATATCGATCATTCGGGCAAGTTGCCGCTATTGTACAAGCGCGGCTTCCGCGGGCCGATCTACGCCACCACGCCCACGTCCCGGCTATGCGACCTGATGCTGCGCGACTCCGCGCACATTCAGGAATTTGAAGCCGAGTGGCGCAACCGCAAGGCGCAGCGCGCCGGCGACGAGCCGTATGTGCCACTGTATACCATGGAGGATGCCAAAGGCGCGATCGGCCTTTTCCACCCGGTGGAGTACAATCGGGAAGTGGACGTACTGCCCGGCCTCGTCGCCCGGTTCACCGACGCGGGGCACCTTCTGGGCTCGGCCAGCGTCACGCTGACCAGCGCCCCGGAGAACTTTACGATCGTGTTCTCCGGCGACATCGGAAATTCCAATCAGCCCATCCTGAACGACCCCGTCCCGCTGACGAAGGCCGACTTCGTGGTCATGGAGTCCACCTACGGCGACCGCAGTCACGGCCCCCGGCCCGATTACATTGCCGAGCTCTCGCAGGTCATCCAGGAGACCTTCGACCGGGGCGGCAACGTGGTGATACCCTCCTTCGCGGTGGGCCGCACTCAGGAAATGCTGTATTTCCTCCGGCAGATCAAGGCCGAGGGCAGAGTCAAGGGTCATGGGGACTTCACCGTCTACGTGGACAGCCCGCTTGCGGTCGAGGCCACCAGCGTGTTCCAGCAGAGCGATGTCTCCTCCTTTGACGAGGATACCCGGGCGCTGATCAAAAGTGGGATCAACCCGATCTCCTTTACGGGCCTTAAAACCAGCGTCACCAGCGACGATTCGAAGGCCATCAACTTTGACCGGAACCCGTCGGTCATCCTGTCCGCCAGCGGCATGTGCGAGGCGGGCCGCATCCGCCACCACCTGAAGCACAATCTGTGGCGGCCGGAGAGCACCATCCTGTTCGTGGGCTATCAGGCCAGGGGCACAGTGGGCCGCGCGCTGGTGGAGGGAGCCAAGAAGGTGCACCTGTTCGGCGAGGAGATCGCCGTCAGCGCCGAGATCCGCGTGCTGAGCGCGGTCAGCGGCCACGCCGACAACGCGGGGCTGATGAAGTGGGTCAGCTCCTTCAATCCCAAGCCCAGGCAGGTGTTCGTCACCCACGGCGAGGAAGCGGTGGCGCAAATCTTTGCAGGACGCCTCAAGGACGAGCTGGGCCTCACCGCCGACGTACCCTACAACGGCGAAATCTGGGCGCTGCCCGAGGCGACGAAGATTACCGAAGGCAGCCGCGAGCGCGCGCTCAGCCGCGAGGAACGCAGGGATGCTGAGCGCACCGCGCCGGAGAAGGAGCCGCACGGCCACGCGCAGCCCGGTCACATGT
>JAEVZE010000223.1 GCA_023392395.1 Bacillota bacterium | reverse complement strand
GGTCTTGACAACGCGGCGCTGCGCATCCGGTCGTATTACCGAGGCGGGGCCAGGGTGATCTTCCGGAGCTGGGAGGGCGTGGGCACCGTGGTGGCGCTCATTCTGCCTTATGCCAATTCCAAACTTTAATGCGTCGTCACGGCGGTGCTTTTTGCGCAGTGCGTTGTCGCTCTCCGCGTTAGCGTAGCTCTGCTACGCCTCGCTCCGGCTCCTAGCCCTACATCAAAAACCCCTCGCCGCTTTGGACACATTATCGCTTTTCATTGGCATCAGGCCGAGTGCCGCCGTCCGGTTGTCCCTTGAGGTATTCGCCCGAGGATTGGCCCGTCACCTGCCGAAAAACCCGGCAGAAGTACTTGGCGTCGGAGAACCCCACCGACTGCGCAAGCTCGTAGGTGGAGGCGTCGCCGCTCTTCATCAGTTCGCAGGCGCGCTCGATGCGGTAATTCCGAAGGTAGGTGGAGAAGGTCACGCCAACGTCCCGCCGGAACAGGTAGCTCAGGTACTCGCTGGTCATCTGCAATTGCTCGCTCAGTTCCTCAAGGCCGATCCGCTTGGCGTAGTTCTGATGGATCATCTCCAGCGCCTTGCGCACCGCCGGGTGCTGGGGCGGAGGCGTGACGGCCTCCTGGGCGGGCAGCAGCCGGGACAGCACGCGCTCCACGTCCTCCAGCGTCAGGGGCTTGATCAGGTAGTCCCTGGCGCCCAGCAGCAACGCTTGCCGCGCGTACTCGAATTCCGCGTACGCGCTGACCACCACGAAATCGCACTTGAGCTCCAACCGCCGGGCTTCGCGGATCATCTCCAGCCCGTCCATCACGGGCATGCGGATGTCCACAAACGCCGCGTCGGGCGCCAGCGCATTGATCTGCTGCAGACCCTGCTGGCCATTGACCGCCTGACCCACCACCTTGCAGCGCGGGTCGATGGACTGGATGAGCTCCACCAGCCCGTGACGCGACCGGATCTCGTCCTCCACGACGACAAGCCGCATGCTCTCACCCCCTTTGGCAGTATATCATACTTTTTGGGGCGTGAAAACAACGACCTGTCTATAAAGGGCCGATCTTGTCGAAAATGGCGAAATGGCCGATGGTTACAATTTGCCTGCGGCGGCCTCGTCCAGCATCAGGGTGATGTTCGGGTGATCTGTCAGCATGGACGCCGGGACGGACGCGTCCGGCGCATCGTTTGTCACCCTGGAGACGATCTCCGCTTTGTGGGCGCCCGAGGCCATCAAAAGGATCTCGCGGGCCTTTTTCAATTCTCCCGCGCCCACGCCCACGCCGTACTGAACCAGCAGGGGAGAATCGAAATACTTGGCGCTGACGCGCTTCGTGGTCTCGTCCAGTGCCACGCGGATGCAGCCCTCCGGCAGGCCCGTGCCCGGCTCGTTGAAGCCGATGTGTCCGTTCATGCCGATGCCCAGGATGGTGAAGTCGATGCCGCCCCGCGCCTGGATCCACGCTTCGATGCGGGCGATTTCCCCGTCCACGTCTTCGTCCAGGCCGTTCCAGGCGACGATGTGGTCTTCGGGGATGCCCGCGGGCTCGTAGAAGCCGTTGTACATCACCTCACGGCAGGAGCCACGTGTCTCGCGCCCCAACCCCACCCACTCGTCAAGCCCTACGTAGTAGACGCTGGACAGGTCCACCACGCCTTCATTCTGAAGCTTGATCATGTGCCGATAGGCCTCCAGCGGCGTGTCGCCCGCGGCCAGGCAGACGAGCGCTCCTGGGTTTTCATGGATGAACTCCGCCGCCCGCTGCGCCACCGCCTCCGAAAGCGCGCCGGCGTTCGGCTCGACAAAAATTTTCAAGGTGATCCCTCCTCAAACATTAATTAAGGAACTTACTTATATCGTAGCGGGGCGCGGCCTCGCTGTCAACAAAGAAATTTTTGCACGCTTTTGCCCGTTTGCAAATCGGCCGCAATTGTGGTATATTCTTGGCACAGCCACTCTGAGAGAGCGTCGAGAGAGCCGAGCCCTTTCGACTTTCCATCAAATCCAGCGACCTGTGCGCTTGGATTTGGCTTTCCCCCAAAGGCCGAGCCTGTCCGGCCGACGGGGAAAGCGTTCCCGACCCGGTTTCCGCTCGAAAACGCCCGCGGGAGTTTTAGGAAACCGGCTCGTTCCCTGGCAAATGAAAGATGCCTTGGCAGATTTCATTTGCGCGCGGCAACTCGTTGTCGCGCGGGTATATTCTTGGCACATAAACTCCGGGAGAGTGCCCAGAGGGAGCCAACCGCATGAAGCCCTACATCGCCTCAGATTTGCGCGACATGAACCGGCGCACGATCTTTCAATTGCTCAGCGAAAACGACGAGATCTCCAAGGCGGAGCTGGCCCGGCGTTCGGGCATCTCCACGCCCACGGTGATCAAGATCGTCGATTTCCTGCTCGAAAAAGGGCTGGTGCTGGAGACGGGCGAGCGCAGCATGGCGCTGGGCCGCAAGCCCGTCATGCTGAAATTGAACAAGAATGCCTATCACGCGGCGGGGGTCATCCTGGAGGGCGAGTACATCCGGGCGGGATTGGTCAACCTCGCACGGGAAGTGGGGCCGGTCAGCGTGCGCCACGTGGGCGACAACCTCCTGGAAGGGCTGGGAGCGGTGCTGCCGGAGACGATCGCCTCGCTGATCGAAGGCGCGGGCATCCAAGGCTCCCAGGTCAAGGGCATCGGCATTGGCGTGCCGGGCGGCTACAACCCGGACACCCATGAGGTCAACTTCGCGCCGCTGGTCAACATCAACGGCCCCATGTCCATCAAGAGGTACGAGCGCGCGCTGGAGCAGCGGTTTTCTACCCCCGTCTTCGTGGACAACGACGCCAACATGGCCGTGCTGGGCGAACACCAGACGCGCAAGAACACCTCCGACCTGATCTACATCTCGCTGGGCACCGGCATCGGCGCGGGGCTGGTGCTGGATGGCAAGCTCCGAAGAGGCGGCACGCGCCAGTGCGGCGAGATCGGCTACATGACCTTCATCGAGGACTATGCCGCCGGGCGCGAAAGCCCCGGCTGGCTGGAGAGCCGCATCAACCTGAAGGCGCTCCGGGAGAAGTTCGGCTTTGAGCCCTTCCGGGCGGATACCGGGAACCTTCAGGAGATCGTCGACTACGTGAGCGCCCCGGTCTCCGTCTGCATCGCCAACATCGTGTCCATTCTGGACTGCCAGACGGTGGTGCTGGGCGGCGTGCTGGCCCAGGCGCTGGGCGAGCCGTTCCTTGCGAACGTCGCCAGCCGGGTGAAGGATCTGAGCGTATTGGACGCCTCCATCCAAGCGCAGCGCTGCCCCGATCCGGGCATCGTCGGCGCGGCGTCGGTGGCGCTGGACAGCGCGGTCAAACAGCTTCTCTCCGAAGACTGATGCATTGAAAAACAAAATCCAAGCAGATGACGGCACGGAGCACCCGTAGAAAATCAATGGGCTTCTAAGTGAAACAGCGCGAATTGCATAAATTCGCGCTGTTTTTTCTGTGTTGACAGGTTGAATGTAAACAGATATAATACTAAATAAAGTTTATAAATAAATGATTGCCAGGAGGAACGGCGCATGTCCAAGA
>JAEVZE010000179.1 GCA_023392395.1 Bacillota bacterium | reverse complement strand
CTAAAAGGGACTTCACGAATCGTACAGGAGCATGAAGGCAGCCTGCGCCATCTTCGCAATGCGCAGGTGGTTTTCCGCTCGCTTGAATCCCGACTTATGATCACGGCGCACCTGTTTGACAAGTGTGAATCAACGTTTGAAATAGAGTTGCCGCCCGGCCAGTGGCACATTCTGTCCAGTTTTTCTGGCATGGAAGCGCGCCTGGTTGCAGGGAAACTCATTGTCGAAGACTCCGATGGACAGAATGCCTTCTCCTATCTTCTTGAAAATGAGAGGCGTTGAGGTTGATCTGAGAGTACCGGTGAGGGAGGAAAAGACAGCCAATGTTTAGAACCTAAAGTGAGGAACGGTTTTACCACTATGGTTTTCCATGAGGGACAGAGGGCGACACCGTGGGTTGGTTGCGAAGAAATTGAGCGGCGCAGGCTCGCTCCGCGTGCATCGCAAGACAAACGGAAATGGAACTTTGACTGGCCCCAAGAAGTAGGCGGAGATAAGTAAACTCCGTAACGGAATGCTACCCTCAGACACCGGTTTCTCTGCATTCCATGCATTTGCCATCAAGATTATCCGTCTTCCCAAAGCCTGCCATCCGATTTTTCGCAAATCGGATGGCAACTTTTTGCTAAGATTTCTGCCATCAGAATGCTCTATAAAAAGCAAAACGTCTTGAGAAGATATACTTGCTTTAATCCCCGACAACGGTGATCTGAACCGTCCGCTTGCGCGCGCGGGTCTGGTCAAAATCGATGAAATAGAGGAAGCCAAACTCGCCAAGGTCCATCGCGCCGTCAATCAGCGGGATGGTTTCGCTCCGCCCGACCAGCGCAGAGCGAAGGTGTGCGTCGGTATTGTGGCAGCCCCGCGCGTCTTCGCCGTGCTCCTCCGCGAAGACGAGCGCCTTCGGACCGGGATGCAGGTACATACCTTCCTTGCGGCAGACGGGGGCAAAGGATTCAAAGATCTCCACAAAATCCTGTTGCAGCGTTTCCAAGCCCGTCATGGACATGTCGAACGCGCATTCCTGCGTGATCACGCAGCAGGTGGTGTGGCGGGAATACACGCTGACCAGCCCGTTTCGGATGCCGGAACGCTCGACGACGGCCTTGGCGGCGTCCGTCACATTGTGGAACGTGGGCACGCGATCGTTGGACTGGAGATGAACGGCTTCTCGGTATACCAAGGGAATTCCTCCTATCGGTACTGTTTTGCCAGGTCGTCGGCTGCCCTGCGGGTGGCGGCGATCATTTCGTCGATCATGGCGACCGGGTTCCTGGCGTTCATGATGCCGGACGCGGCGCCCGCCGCCTCGGAGCCTGCCATAATGAAGTCATAAACCTGTTGACCGCATGTGATTCCTGCGGCCTGCTCGACCAGAATGGAGGGATCGATCTCCTTGATGACGCGTATCGATTCTTTGACATACCCCATGTCGCTGACGCCGCCGCCCGCGCCGCCGATCAGCTCCGTCGGCTCGGGATTGATGATGTCCGGATGCAACTGAGCGATTGCCTTGGCTTCTTCGAGGGTGTCCGCGCAGGCGAAGACGAGAAAGTTGAGTTCCCGCGCCCGGTCGATGGTTTTTTTGATGGCGGGCAGGGACATGGGTTTTTCGCAGTGGTTGACGACCACACCCTTCGCGCCCGCGGCCTTCAGCCCTTCGGGCAGGATGTCCGCCATGCCGCGCCCGGGCCTGAGCGTATCCATGTAGGGCGCCAGCACGATCAGTCGCTTTGTATTCTCCGCCACCCTTCGGATTTCGGTGGCTGGGGTGATAAAGAGCACGTCGATGTCGTACTTTTCCGCGGCTTTGTCCGCGGCCAGCGCGTACTCCAGCACCGTATCGCCGTAGATATAGTTTTTCGTGCCGATTTCAAAATACGGGGTTCGGATTTTGGGTTTCAAGCGGTTTGCCCTTCTTTCTTTTCCTGTTCCTCGCGGGCGACGCGCACGGTGATGCCTGCCGCGGCGAAGCGGCTTTGGATGGCCTCCTGCGGGGGCGCGTTGGTCACGACTTCGTCGATAACCTCCAGCGATGCATAGGAGAAGAACGCGCCTTTTCCGAACTTGCTCGCGTCCGCCAGCACATAGCGCTTGCCCGAACGGCCGAGGATGTTCGCGTTCAGACTGGACAGGCCCGTCTTGTTCGAGGAGAAGCCGGTCTCGACGGTGACGCCCTCGCTGCCGAGAAAGCACTTGTCAAAATGGAACGGTTCGGCATACCGCTCGGTGATCGGGCCGAAGAAGTCCCGCCGCGCGCTGTGGTATTCACCGCCCAGCAGGATGATCTTGCCCACGGATGGATCGCCGAGGGCCTGCAGGTTCGCGATGGAATTGGTCACGATGTTCAGACTGGTAAATTCGCCCGAGCGCAGGCGGCCGCCCAGCGCGATCGCCATCTGCAAAAGCGTCGTTCCGCAATCGAGGTACACCGTATCCCGGTCCTCAACCATGGACGCGGCCAGCACGCCGATGCGCCGCTTCTCGTTTTCAAACACCTTTTCACGCTGTTCAAAGCGGTACCCGTCCGGGGCGCCCGGCAATTGCGCGCCCCCGTAATTGCGGATGATCTTCCCGCTTTTTTCCAGCTCCAGAAACAGACGGCGCACGGTCGCCTGCGAAACGCCCATCAGCTGCACCGCTTCGTCCGTGGTTATGTGTCCTTCCAGGGTCAGAAGGCGAAGGAGGAGCTCTTCGCGGTTCACTTTTTTCCTGTTCACGGCCCTCACGTCCTCTCCCGCTCAAAATGATCGGTTCGATCATATTTTAGCAAAACGAGCGGCTGATGTCAACGAAAATAATGACTGAAACAATCAAAATATAAATAAAATGAATTTTTGGAGCAAAACGGATTGACAAGCGAGGGGAGACGCGATACACTGAAAACGCAAATACCGGTTGAGGGAGGAATGCCCTTTGGAATTCAAGGTCTTCCAAAAGGAATTGGAAGTTCAATCGAGAGGCTGGATTCCCACGTTTCATGACGTATCCAAGGAGGTCCGGGAAATTATCGCCGCATCCGGAATCAAAAACGGCACTTGCTGCGTCGCGTCCCACCATACGACCTGCAGCGTGATGGTTCAGGAAGCTTCGCACGATATTGACAGCTTCGATCTGGAATACCTGCAGCACGACCTCCTGGACATCATGCGCAAGATGATTCCCGATTTCGCGGAGGAACATCAGTACAGGCATCCGGGCCCCATCCACGCGCGCTTTGGGAGATACGTGAACGAGCCGGGCGACTTTACCAGCATGAACACCGACGGGCACCTGCGCAGCGCGTTCTTCGGGCGCAGCGAGACGCTCACCATCAAGGACGGCGAATTGGACGGCGGGGAGTTCGCGCACGTCTATTTCATCGACTGGGACCACGTCCGCGCCCGCCGCAGGCAGATCAACGTGACCGTCATGGGGACGACCGAGGATGTCGGCGACCGGAAGTGGAACAATGGCGAGGTCATCAATACGCTTCGCAAATATACCGAGGAAGAAAAGGCGTACATGCCGCAATTCGATCTTCAACAGCAGCGCTAAATCGGGGAGGGGCGTTTGTCCATGCCTTTGGGTAAAGACCTCTGGGCGGCAGGCCGCCGGGCGTATGACATTGAGCAGGATGCGATTGCACAGGCGCTTTCCACCGTGGACGAGGCAGTGTTTCTGAAAGCTGTCGAGGCGTTGGCTGCAGCCCCCCGGATTGCCGCCAGCGGATGCGGGCATTCGGGCATCGCGTGCCAGCATTTCGCCCACCTAATGTGCTGCATTGAGCGGCCCGCGCGGTTTTTATCCCCTGCGGAGGCAACCCACGGCGCAAGCGGATTTGTTCAGCCCGGCGACGTGGTGCTCCTGGCCTCGCGCGGTGGGAAGACGGCGGAGCTTCTGCCCATCCTGAATATCGCGAAAAAGAAGGGCGCGACGGTCATCGCGGTGACGGAAAACACCGGTTCACCGCTGGCGGCGGGGGCTGACATCGTGCTCAAAATGTCGGTCACGCGCGAAACCGACCGGTTCAACAGCCAGGGAACCACGAGCTTCACCGTGCTTAACGTACTTTTCCACGCGTTGCAGGCTGCGCTGATCGAGAAAACCGGCTATCATAACGATCAGTTCGCGCTGGTCCATCCGGGCGGCGCGGTCGGCGAGCGGCTGAACGGCGGATAAACCCGCCCGGTGGAAAGGATGTCTTCATCCGCTGTGGTATCTTTAGCTCAGGTCAACGAAACCTCGAAACTCAAACATGATGTACGGAAGCAGAACGACCGATCGTGATCCTGTGAACACAAGATATCATAAGCAAGGAGGTTCCACCATGAAAAACACTCGTCGCCTTCGGATCCTTGCCCTGACGCTGATGATCGCCCTGTTCCTTCCGGCGCTGACCGCGTTCGCGACCGCGGCAGGAGAAGAGGAATACGTGATCCAGCTGATGGTCAGCTCCTCGCAGACCCATTCACGCAGCGACGAAACCGAGATCGGCAAGGTCATCAAGGACAAGTTCAACATCGTGTTCGAATACCTGCCGGTCAACGACGACGCCGAAAAGCAGAGTCTGATGCTCGCCACCGGCGACTTCCCGGAGATCCTGCGGCTCGAAGGCAACGACATGGTGCAGGACTACATCAACGCGGGCGCGCTGGTGTGTCTGGACGATTACATCGCCTCCAGCACCTACTTTAAGCAGCGCTTCGCCGAGCAGATCCCCTACTGGCGCGCCAGCAGCAAGGACGGCAAGATCTACACCTGGCAGCGGTATGTGCCGTCGGACCTGACCAACGCGCCGGAGGTTCTGGACATCGGCGTCCGGAGCGACATGCTGGAAAAGCAGGGTTGGCCGAACCTGGTTTCGGAGGACGACTGGTTCAACTTCCTTCAGAAGGCGATGACGGAAAACCCGGAGACCAACGGCCAGAAGACCGTCGGCATGGTGCTGCCGCTGGCCGAGAGTTGGGGCCCGTCCCTTCTGACCGAGTTCTGCGAAAAGGGCGGCGAGACCAACGACCAGGGCACCAACGACGCGGTGCTCTGGAATCAGGTGGAGCAGAAGTGGGTGCCCATGTGGACGCTGCAATCCGTCATTGACAGCTACCGCTTCTTCAACCGCCTGTACAAGGCCGGCATCCTGGACCCGGACTGCTTCACCGACACCTATGATCAGGTGCAGGAGAAGATCAACAGCGGCCGCGCGCTGAGCGTGTGGTATTGCACGTGGATGTCCACCGGCGCGAACGCCACCCTGGCTTCCAGCGGAAACCCTGAGATGCAGTACATCAACATGCCGGTCCGCAGCAACGCGCAGGCCGAGGCCGGCTTGAAGCGCCAGATCCGCGTGGAGACCACCCGGCCCTTCGACTCCTATGCCATCACCAAGAACGCCAAGTACCCTGAGCGGATTTTCTCGCTGCTGGACTGGGCGCTGTCCGACGAGGGCCAGATCCTCCTGCAGAGCGGCGTCGAGGGCAAGCACTACGCGATGGTGGACGGAAAGCGCACTCCCACCGAGGAGTACATCACCGGCGTGCTGACCAACCCGAACTACTCGTCCGACGAAGGCTTTGACCTTGCCTCCTTCTTCGGCGCCTGCAAGCAGGGCGACGCGCAGGGCATCGCGTACAACCTGACGGCGGCCCCCGCTTACTACGACGAGATCTTCCTCTCCGACCGCCAGAAGGAAGCCTACAAGAACCTGGGCTGGAGCAACTCCTTGGAGTATTGGCTGAACACCGGCGAACTCGCGCCCAGCGGTCTGGCTCCCACCTGCGCGCTCGATCCCGACAGCGACGAGGGCAAGCTGGACGAGAAGTTCAAGGCCTGGATCGCCGTATCCGCCACCCAGCTGGTCACCGCGGACGATTTTGACGCCACCTGGCAGCAGCTCAATCAGGAGTACGAAGCCGCGGGCTACGGCGTCATCGCGGATAAGTACAACGAGATTCTGGCCCAGAACCAGGCGCGCTACAATCAGTACGTGAACGAGAAGCCGTAGCGCGACAAAAGTCCGTTTCATCCGTGCTCTCCCGCGCCGCAAAACCCCGGCGCGGGGGAGCAGTCCTAAAGGAGGCCGCTGTGATGACCAACGGTGTTCGGGGCGCGGACCGGAGCGTCACGCTGCGCAAAATGGCCCGCCAAAGCCAGCTGTATCTGATGCTGCTTCCTGCGGTGGTGGCGGTGGCGGTATTTACCTACGCGCCGCTTTTTGGCTGGTGGATGGCGTTCAGCGATTACCAGATCGGTAAATCCATCTTCGATGCGCCGTGGGCGGGGTTCAAATACTTCATCGAGTTCTTCACCGACACGGCGGGCGCGGGTCACGTGATCATCAATACCGTGGTGATGAACGTATCCTCATTGGTGCTGAGCCTCGTTTGCGCGCTGGCCTTCGCGGTGTCCCTGAAGGAAGTGCGCTGGAGGAAATTCCGACGCTTTGTGCAGTCGGCCAGTTTCTTTCCTTACTTCATGTCCTGGGTCATCATCTACGCGGTGATCTACGCCCTGTTTTCAAACGACGGCGCGGTGAACGCCTCGCTGCAATCATTGGCGCTGATTGACAAGCCCATCAACATTCTGGGCAATCCGGCCACCTCCTGGGGCCTGATCATCCTGGTCAACGTCTGGAACATCCTGGGCTACAACAGCGTGATGTTCATCGCCGCGATCGCGGGCATTCCGGACGAGCAGTATGAGGCCGCGCGCATCGATGGGGCCACGCGCTTCCACGAAATGTGGCACGTGACGCTGCCCAACCTCATTCCCACGCTGATCGTGCTGCTGATTCTGGGGTCCGGCTCGATCTTCAACTCCTATCTGGATCAGTTCTTCATCTTTACGAACACGCTGAACATATCGACAATGGAAGTGTTCGACTACTATATCTACCGGTTCGGCCTCAAGCTGGGCAATTTCTCCTATGCGACGGCGGTGGGCGTGGTCAAGACGCTCGTGAGCCTGGTTCTGCTCGTGGGCGTCAACTGGATCTCCCGCAAGGCCACCGACCAGTCGCTGTTCTGATTGTCCGGGAAAGGAGGCTTGGCATCTTTGAAGAGAAAACTCGGCGCGTTTGACCTGATCAACGGCTCCGTAATGCTTTTGATTACGCTCACCATGATCTATCCGTTCTGGTATGTGCTTTGCTATTCGCTCAGCGATATGGGGCTGACCGGGGGCAACCAACTGCTGCTGTGGCCGCGCGGCTTCAGCCTGGACAGCTACACTGTCGCCTTCAGCAACGCCACCATCCTTCGAGGGTTCTTCATTTCCGCCGCGCGCTCAGTCATCGGGCCGCTGATGATGCTGATCGTATCGGGCATGGCGGCGTTTGCGATCAGCAAAAACGAACTGATCGGCGTGAAATGGATCAGACGGTTCCTCTTCTTCAGCATGTACGTATCCGCCGGACTGCTGCCCAGCTACATGTTGATCCGTGCGCTCCAGCTGACCGGCACCTTCTGGGTTTACGTGATCCCGGGCGTGGCCAACGTGTTCAACATCGTGCTGATCCGCGCCTACATGGAATCCCTGCCCGCGGGTCTCGAGGAATCCGCCATGATCGACGGCGCCAGCTACTTCACGGTGTTTTCCCGGATCGTTCTGCCATTGTGCGTGCCGGTCATCGCCGCGGTGACGCTGTACGCCTGCGTGGGCCAGTGGAACAGCTACATCGACGCACAATTGTACAATTACCGAAATCCCGAACTGTACCCGGTGCAGTACATCCTGTATAATTATATTGCGGTGAAGGCGCCGACCAAGGAAGCCTCGGCGGCGAGCCACGGCTTGATTACCACCGCCCACAGCCTGCGCATGAGCGTGACGATCATCACCACGCTTCCAATCCTCTTGGTCTACCCGTTTTTGCAGAAGTATTTCGCTTCCGGCCTCTTGGTCGGGGCCATCAAAGCCTGAGCGATTCCGGAGGTGCTACCTATGAACAGAAAAATCAGGATCGGCGTGTTCGGGGCCTACCGAGGCATGACGATGATCGAGGTGCTGAGCCGCCACCCGGATGCGGAGCTGGTCGCCATCTGCGACAAATACCAGCCGCTTCTCAAGAAGTGCCGTCAGTCCCTGGATCAGCACGGCGTCAGCGCTAGCCTCTATACGGATTTCGAGAAATTTTTCGAGCACGACATGGATGCGGTGGTGCTGGCGAATTACGCAAACGAGCACGCGCCGTTCGCGATAAGGCTTCTTGATTCCGGACGCCATGTGTGCAGCGAGGTACTGCCGGTGGAGACGCTGTCTCAGGCGGTGGCGCTTACGGAGGCGGTGGAGCGCAGCAAAAAAGTGTACGCCTATGCCGAAAACTACTGCTACTTCGCCGCGACGCAGGAAATGAAGCGCCGGTACCAGGCGGGCGATCTGGGCGAATTCACCCACGGCGAGGGGGAGTATGTGCACGACTGCGAGGCCATCTGGGGGGACATCACCTACGGGGAGCGCGACCACTGGCGCAATCGGCTGTATTCCTGTTATTACTGCACCCATAGCCTGGGCCCGATCGTGACCATCACCGGCACGCGCCCGGTGCGGGTCGTGGGCTTTGAAAACCCCAACGTGCCCAACATGTGGGAAAAGGGCTATGGCGGCGGGGCCGCTGGCTTGCTCGTCATGCAGATGAGTAACGGCGCCACCGTCAAGAGCCTGAACGGCTATCTCAAGCGGGAACCCGGCTCGGTGTGGTACTCGATCTATGGCCGCAAGGGCATGATGGAGTCCGACCGCTGGCAGCAGGGCGTTCAGCGCGTTCACATCTTCCAAGAGGACGGCCCGCTGACCGGACAGGACATCGCCTACAACCCAAGGCCCGCCGTGGACACCGAGCTGTCCCGTTCCGTCGGCTCCCACGGAGGCGGCGACTTCTACACCATGCACTATTTCCTGGAGAAGCTGCTGGGCCGGCCGGGCGGGTCGGAGTGCATCGACGTGTACCAGGCGCTGGACATGGCGCTGCCGGGCATCCTGGGCTATAAGTCGATCCTGAACGGCAACACACCCTTTCAGGTGCCGGATTTCCGCGATTCCGCCTCCAGGGAAGCCTTTCGAAACGACACCTGGTGCACGAACCCGGACATCGCCGGGGAAAGCCTGTTCCCGCGCTGTTCTTTTCCCACTCCGGAGATCCCGGACGGCGTGTACGAGCGGGTCCGGCGCGAGTGGGAGGCCAAACAACAGCCATGAGAGACCTTCTTCTCGGCGTGGATGTGGGCACCAGCGCCGTCAAGGCGGTGCTGGTTTCTGCGGAAGGGCGCGTACTGGCGTCCTCCGGGCAGGGTTATGCGCTGGATCGCCCGGCCCCTGGCCGAGCGGAGCAGCGCGCGGAGGACTGGTGGCGGGCGCTGGTTGCCTCGGTGCGCGAGGTGACGAAAGCCGCGGACGCCGGGCGGATTGCCGCGCTGGGGCTGAGCACCCAGGGTGGGACGCTGGTCCCGGTGGACGCGCTCGGGCGCGCGCTGTGCCCCGCCGTCTCCTGGATGGATACCCGTGCCGCTTTGCAGCAGGCCGAGTTTGAAACGCGCGTCGGCGGCGCGCGAATGCACGAGATCACCGGCTGGGCAATGTGCGGCGGGCTGAACGCGCTTCAGATCCTGTGGCTCAGGCAAAACCTGCCGGAGGCGTTTCGGGTCGCCGCGAAGTTTCTCTCCGTTCCCGGCTACCTTACGCAGCGCCTGACCGGGCGCGCGGCGGTGGATGCCTCGAGCGGCGGCATCGAGCAGCTTATGGACATCCGTACCGGGCGCTGGAGCGAGTCGGTACTGGAAGTCCTGGGCATTGACGAGCGCCGTCTCGCGGACCCGGTTTCCGCCCAGGAAGCAGTTGGGGTCCTCACGGCGGAGGCGGCGGAGGCGTTGGGCCTGCCCGAAAGCGTGCTGGTGGCCGCGGGCGGCCACGATCAATACTGCGCGGCGCTGGGCGCGGGCGCGGCGGCGCGCAGCGACCGGTTGTTGGCCACCGGCACTGCCTGGGTCGTTGTGGCTGTATCGGACGCGTACCCTTCGGAAAGTCTATCGCGCGCGTCGGTCAGCAGGCACGTGGTGCCCGGGCTGTGGGGCGCGCTTTTATCGCTGGAGGGCGGCGGGAGCAGCCTTGCGTGGCTGCGCCGCGCGCTTTCAGCCTCATCCTTTGAACAGTTGGATAAAATGGCGGCAGACTGCCCGGCGGGCGTGGGCGGGCTGCGCTTTTACCCGTATTTTTCCGGCGCGGAATATCCGGCGGGCCTTCAGAAAGCCGAGGCTGGCTTCTCGGGTCTGAGCCTGTCCCACGGCGCGGGCCATATGGCGCGCGCCGTCATGGAAGGCGTGGCCTGCCAGGCGGTTTGGATGCTGGAGGCCTTCGGGCGGAGCGCGGAAGGGGCGCTCATCCTGACGGGCGGCGCGTCCCGCAGCCCGCTGTGGACGCAGATGATCGCGGACATCGCTGGAAGGGCGCTGACGCTGCCCTCCACCCCCGACGCGGGCTGTTTGGGTGCGGCGGCGCTTGCAGGCGCGGCGGCAGGCCTGTTTTCCTCGCCCGAACAGGGCGCGTCCATTCTGGCTGGAAAACGAAGACAGGTTGACCCTGGCCCCGACGCGCCGCGCTATCAGGACGTGCTGGCGAGATACAAATCAGGCGCAAAACGCATGGCGCCTGGTAAGGAGGACAAAGCGCATGGCGCTGTTTGAATGGATCGGGGTGGACCGGCGCATCTATGATTCGGAGCTGCGCGATTTTCTGCCGCCGGAAATCTTTGATATCCACAGCCATCTTTGGCTGGAATCTTTTTGGACGTCGCCCAAGGACGCAGACTTCCGCGCGGTCAGCTGGCCCTACCTCGTGGCGCGCGACAATAGCCGGGAAGCTCTGGCCGAAAGCTACCAGCTGATGTTCCCGGGCAAGCGCGTGGTGCCGATGGTGTTCGCAAACCCCGAGCCTTCGGACGACATCGCGCTGCACAATGGCTACGTGCTTAAGAGTGCCGAGGCCAATGGCTGCCCGGCGCTCTACTTCAGCCATCCGTCCCAGAGCGCTTCGGAAGTGGAAAGGAACGTGCTGGAGGGCGGTTTTCTTGGCCTCAAGAGCTATTTGAACCTCGCGCCCGCCCGCATTCCGGAGCCTGACATCCGAATTCCCGACTTCTTTCCGCCGGAGCATTTGGAGCTGATGAACCGCCACGGCTGGATCATGATGCTGCACATTCCCCGACCGGGGCGGCTGAAGGACCCGGTAAACCTCTCGGACATCGCCTGGATCAAGCGGACCTACCCGCGCATCCGGCTGATCCTGGCGCACGTCGGCCGCGCCTACTGCATGGAGGATCTGGGCGGCGCGCTGGAGGCGCTTCGCCCGTTTCACGATCTTCTCTTTGACTTCAGCGCAAACTGTAACCCGGACGTGATCGAGGCTCTATTGGGCGAGGTGGGGGCAAACCGCGTGCTGTTTGGCAGCGATCTTCCGATCACCCGCATGCGGATGCGCCGCGTCTGCGAAGGCGGGCGCTATGTCAACCTGGTTCCGCCGGGGCTGTACGGCGACGTGAGCGGCGATGCGAACATGCGCGAGGTGAGCGCGGCGGAGGGCGAAAAGCTGACCTTCTTCCTCTACGAAGAAGTCCTGGCCATGAAGGCCGCGCTCAAACGCCTGGGCTGGGGGGCTAAGGAGGCGGAGCGCGTGTTCGCGGGCAACGCCAGGGACCTGCTGCATGCGGTGCAGCGGGAAACCTACCAAACGCCGGGAAGGTGGGAGAAGCCATGAAGCCGATTCGGGTGGGCCTGTTGCCACTCTATATCAAATTATACGACGATGTGGATCCCGCGCTGCGCCTAAAGCAGCTGCCCTTTTTGCAGGATGTCGCGTCGGCGCTGGAAGCGGAAGGGCTGGAACTCGTCATATCCGATGTATGCCGCGTGCGGGCGGAGTTCGAGCGCGCTGTGTCGGAATTCAACCGGCAGGACGTGGCCGCGGTGGTGACACTGCACCTGGCCTACTCGCCCTCGCTGGAGGCGGTCGACGCGCTCGCGGCATTGAACATGCCGATCATCCTGATGGATACGACACCCACCTACGATTTCATCGCCGAGGCCGCGGTGGAGGCCATCGACCGCAATCACGGCATCCACGGCGTGCAGGATCTGACGAGCGTGCTCCGGCGGCGCGGCGTGGCGTACCACTTGGTCGCAGGCCATCTGGCGCATTCCTTCGTCGCCCGCGAGGCGGCGGAACTCTGCCGCGCGGCGGCCGCGGCGCGGGCGTTGCGCCGCATGCGGGTAGGACTCGTCGGGGAGCCCTTCGACGGCATGGGCGATTTTCGGGTGGACGATCAAGCGCTGCGCTCGGTCACCGGGGCCGAGGTGTTCCGCCTGTCGCCGGAGGAGGCGCGGTCGCTTTCTGAGGGTGTGACAGAGGCCGAGGTGGACTGCCAGGTCGCCGAAGACCTGGAGCAGTTCGATGTGGCGCTTGAACACCCGGAAAACCACCGCCCGTCCGCGAGGGCGGCGCTTATCCTGCGTCGCTGGATCGAAAAAAATGCGCTCGGCGCGGCGAGCGTGAACTTTGCCTCGGTTTCAAAGGCTTCCGGGCTGCCCAGAATGCCGTTTGTGGAGATGTCCCGGATGATGTCCCGCGGCATTGGGTACGCGGGCGAGGGCGACGTACTGACGGCCGCGCTGACCGGCGCGCTGATGAGCGCCTTCCCGAAGACCGGTTTTGTGGAGATTTTTTGCCCGGACTGGAAGCGCGGCGTGCTGCTCTTAAGCCACATGGCGGAGATGAACCTGGCGCTTGCGGGTGGCAAGCCGGTGCTCTACGACGTACCATTTCCCTACACCGACGCGGGCGACACGGTGGGCGGGTTCGGCTGCTTTAAGGCCGGGGAGGCGGTGCTGGTCAACCTGGCCCCACTGAAGCCGGACCGGTATTCGCTATTGGTGGCGGATGTTGAAATGCTGTGTCCTGACTGGGACGAGACAGGCCTCAATAACCAGATCCGCGGCTGGATGAAGCCGTGCATGCCCCTGGAGCGGTTCCTCACTTGGTTCAGTGAGGCGGGCGGAACCCACCACAGCGCACTGGTCTACGGCTCGGACGTGCGGTCCGTCGCCGCGTTCGGCCGGATGATGGGGTTTGAGGTCGTGATCGCTAAGCAATAACCCCATGGCAAACGACAGGAAATGTTGTATAATGGATCATCCCCCGACCGGGGTGTGATTGCCATTCGGGTGAAAGGTGTGAATGCCATGCCCACGATTGACATGCCCCTGGAACAGCTGCGCGCCTACCAGGGGACGAACCCGCGCCCAGCGGACTTTGACGCATTTTGGGCGCGCTCTCTCGAACAGATGAACGCCGTAGAGCCCGATATTCAACTGACGCCGTCCTGGTTTCAGTCGCCTGTGGCCGAGTGCTTCGATCTTTACTATACCGGGGTGGGCGGAGCGCGCGTGCATGCCAAGTACTTAAAACCGAAAAAGGCCGCCGCCAGCGCGCCCGCGATGCTGATGTTCCACGGCTATACCGGAAGTTCCGGCGACTGGCAGGACAAGCTGGGCTATGCCGCCTCCGGCTTTCATGTCGCGGCCATGGACTGCCGCGGACAGGGGGGAGAGTCCGAGGATGTGGGCGGGGTGCGAGGCAACACGCAGAATGGCCATATCATCCGGGGCCTCCAGAACGGGCCGGACAAGCTGCTGTTCCGCGACATCTTTTTGGATACGGCGCTCTTGGCGAAGATCGTGATGGATATGCCGGGCGTGGACCCGGGCCGGGTGGGCGCCATGGGCGGATCTCAGGGCGGCGGACTTACGCTGGCCTGCGCCGCGCTGGAGCCGCGCATCGCCCGCGCCGCGCCGGTGTACCCGTTTTTGTGCGACTATCGGCGCGTGTGGGAGATGGACCTGGCGAAGGACGCATATCAGGACGTAGCCGAGTACTTCCGGCATTTCGATCCACTGCACGAGCAGGAAGAGTGGGTGTTCACGGCGCTGGGCTACATCGACGCTGCGCAATTGGCCTCCCGCATCCGGGGCGAGGTACTGATGGCGACTGGCCTGATGGACAATATCTGCCCGCCGTCCACCCAGTTCGCCGCCTACAACCGCATTACCGCGCCTAAGAACATGATGATCTATCCGGATTTCGGGCATGAGGCGTTGCCCGGCTGCGACGACCGCATCTACCGCTTCATGGCGGCATTGGTGTAACGGTCTCGCCGCTGGCCTTTTCCCAAGAGCGCTTATTTGCGGATCAAATTCGTTTGCGCCCCGGCCGCCTGCCGGAGCTGTGGTCAATATCGCCTTCGAGAAGTAGATGTACCTGTTGTACGTGATCTCCACGCTTGCGTGGCCCAGGAGTTTCGAGACCTTCACCTCCACGCTCCGGGCGTATAGATTGCTGGCGAAAGAGTGCCCAAGTGCATGCAGCCCGCGATGCTCCACGCCCGCGGCTTCACAGGCCGTCTCCATCGATGCAAGCAGGTTCCGGTAGCTCAGGTACTTTCCGGTCTGGATCGCGAACACATAAGGGCAGCCGAGGACTGCTTGTGCTTTCAGGTGTTGAACGGCTTCCATCGCCCAGCGTTGAGCGGAACTGTTCGTTTGCCGTACGCTGTTTTGGTGGTGCGCTGAACGAAGTTCTGGCCGTCAACTCGGACCATGTTTTTGTTGACCTTCACGATGCGCTTCTCCACGTCGATGTCGAGCCACTCCAACCCCAGCGCCTCACCGGCCAGCCGTCGTTCGGGCCCCCTCTGCCAGTTCCCCGGCCGGTTGAGCGACACTCCCAGATGCTTCACCACGCTACTGTGGGAGATATTTGCCCCTTATTCCTACTCGGATGACCATGGCTTGGAGGTGTCTGGGTAGACCCTTGGGGGGTAGGGGGAATACCTGCCGAGTAGAAGAATCCAGTTAGTGGAGTTATGACACATGCGGGACAAAGTTTCCTAGGGACCTCCATAGAGGACTTTACTGCGGATGCGTCATCATGTGTCATGGAGTCGGATGCGGACCAACCTCACGAGCTCTGATAAGCATAGGCTTCACGAAGGGTTGCGTTTTGACGCACTTTGGATATAATCAATATATCCACCCATCCGGGCGACGTTGGAGGAATGGACATGGCGCGGCCTGGCAAAAAGGTGTTCCTGTACATGGACGTATACGAGGGAATTCGTTCTGACATCCTGTCCGGCGTGCTGAAGCCGGAGGAGAAGCTCATCAGCGAAGACGACATGGCGCTCAAGTACCATGTCAGCCGCATCACCGTTAAAAAGGCGCTGGAACTTTTGAAGGAGGCCGGCTTCATCGACCGTGTGCAGGGCCGGGGGACCTTTGTCAAGGCGGTCCAACCCAGTGAAGCTGGACAGAGAGGGGGTGCTTTGACTCCGGAAAACCTGGTGGGCGTGGTGTTGGAGCACGTGACTTCCCCCTTTGGATTGGGCATGCTCTACCAGATGGACCAGCTTTTGAACCGGGCGGGCTATACGCTGCTCATCCGCTTCTCCTACGGGGACATTGAAAAGGAGACGCAGGAGATCAACACCCTTTTGTCCATGGGCATCCGAGCGCTGATCACCATGCCCTGCCACAATTCCTACTACAGCATGACGATCCTGAAGCTCATCCTGGAAAAGTTCCCGGTGATTCTGGTGGACAAGCACATGTACGGCCTGCCGGTGCCCAGCGTGTGCACCGACGGCACGGACGCGATCTTCCAGCTGGTGCAGCACCTGAAGGATCGCGGGTGCAAAAACGCCGCGCTGATCACCATGGACCCCGCCAGCACCACTTCCCTCAGCGACCGGGTGAACGGCTTTTATAAGGGTCTGAAGG
>JAEVZE010000178.1 GCA_023392395.1 Bacillota bacterium | reverse complement strand
GGCTTCTCGCTCCTTCAGTTGGAAGGCGAAGATTACAACCAGACCTCCGACCCCGGGGAGGGCCAATACCTTCCCTGCCTCCAGGGCGCGACGCAGATGGACGGCGCGGTCAGCGCGGAGGTGGCGGTGATGGATGTGAGCCCGGAAACTCCGGCCGATTTGACGGCGCTGATGAACGTGACGCTGGTGCCGGACGAGGCGTCGCCCTTTGGCGCAAGGCTCTCCGGGTTTTCCCCGATCACCGGCGCGCCGGCTTTGACGAAGGCTGAGGCCACGGCGACGCTCAAGGACTACAAGGACATCACCTACGCAGCGGGCAACGCGCTGGACGGCGATCTGACCACCTGCTGGGCCTACCCCGTGGAGGACGAAGGCGCGGTGCTCACGCTGTCCTCGGACGAGCCCCAGACCGTGCGCGGCATCCGCCTGACGCCCGCCTACGCAAAATCCGAGCGCCTCGCGCTGGCCAACAACCGCGTGAAATCCATCCATGTGGAGCTGTCGGACGGCGCGGCCTTTGACTTCAGCGTCGAGCCGGACCTTCCGGGCAATATGTACCAGAGCTTCGCATCCTTCGCCTTCGACGCCGCCCACGAGATCACCTGGGCCACCGTTCAGGTCACGGAGGTCTATGCGGGCGACAAATACACCGACACCTGCATCAGCGAAATAGCCCTATTCTAGGGGCGTTGAAAATCCGCAGAGCGGCTTTTTAACGCATAGGAAGAAGACTGCGCGAGCCTGAAATGACTTCCGAATTTCCGGACGGCTCGCTGACTGAAGGGATTGTTTCATCCACCAGTGTTCGCACTGGTGGATGAAACACATTCCCGGCGCGCTTGTCGCCGGGAATGAGTGAATCGCCGGGTAGGGATACCGGCAGTCAGGGGAGGATTCCTGGCGCTTTTTCGCGACACAAAAGGAGGCGTTCGGCATGCCCTTTTCCATCGTCCGGAACGACATCACGAAAATGCGGGTTGACGCGATCGTCAACGCCGCCAATCCGCAACTTCAGATGGGCGGCGGGGTGTGCGGCGCGATCTTCCGCGCGGCGGGCGAGCGGGCGCTGCAAACGGCGTGCGACGAAATCGGCGGCTGCGAAACGGGGCAAGCGGTTATCACAGGCGGCTTCAGCCTGCCCGCGAGATTCATCATCCACACGCCCGGCCCCGTCTGGCTGGGTGGGAGCCATGGTGAGGAGGAGCTGCTGCGCGGCTGTTACCGGAATTCGCTTGCGCTGGCGCTTAAAAACGGCTGTGAGTCCATCGCCTTTCCGCTGATTTCCTCGGGCATCTACGGCTATCCCAAGGGAGAGGCGCTCCGGGTGGCCTCCGGCGAGATTTTGGACTTCCTCAATGCGCATGACATGGACATATACCTGGTGGTGTTCGACAAGGACGCCTTGGACGCGGGCAGGCGGCTCGGGGCGGTGCAGGCCTACATCGACCAGCACTACGTGGACGAACACACGCCCCTCGTCCGCAAGCTACTGGCGGCGGAGCGCGCCGCAGTGTACGGAAGCTTGGCGCAGCCCGATTTGGAAATGGACACCCACTATGCGCCTGTTGGGGCCGCCCCATCTCCCAGCCTGGACAGTGCGGTGGACAATCTGGATGAGCCATTCTCCATGGCGCTGCTTCGGCTCATCGACCTCAAGGGCAGGACCGACGCCGAGGTCTACAAGCGCGCCAACATCGACCGCAGGCTGTTTTCAAAGATACGTACCAACCGGCATTACATGCCCGGCAAGCGCACTGTGCTGGCGCTGGCGGTGGCGCTGGAACTGTCGCTGGGGGAGACAAAGGACCTTCTGACGCGGGCGGGCTACGCGCTGTCGCGCAGCCAGAAGTTCGACGTGATCGTCGAATACTTCCTCCAGACGGGACACTGCGACGTGTTTGAGATCAACGAAACACTCTTTTACTACGACCAGCCGCTGCTGGGTTCCTGACGTGCCCATTTGTCGCTTCCGAAGCGACCCGCCCGCGCCCGTTGCATGGTATCCTTCGTTCGTAAAACAACGAACGGAGGAACCAAACATGAAGGACAATTGTTCGGAACTGGCGTTCATCCTGGACCGGAGCGGCTCGATGGCGGGGCTGGAGTCGGACACGATCGGCGGCTTCAACGCCTTTCTGGAAAGTCAGAAGGTGCTGCCGGGCGAGGCGAGGCTGACCACGGTGTTGTTTAACCACCGGGATTCCCTGCTGCACGACCGGCTGGACATCCGCGCGGTTGCGAGGCTTACGGAGAAGGAGTACGCGGTGGGCGGATCGACGGCGCTTCTCGACGCCGTGGGCCGAACCATCGACAAGATCGAGCGCGCGATGCAGCACACCGCGGAAGAGTACCGGGCGGGCAGGGTGCTGTTTGTGATCACCACCGACGGCATGGAAAACGCCAGCCGGGAGTATGCCCTGGAACGAGTTCGGGCCATGATCGAGCGGCAGAAGCGGGAGCGCGGCTGGGAGTTTCTGTTCCTGGGGGCCAACATCGACGCGGTCGAGGCGGCGGGGGACTTGGGGATCGCGCCGGACCGGGCGCAGAACTACTGCGGCGACAGCGAAGGCACGCACCTGAACTTCAAGGCCGTCTCGGCCGCTGCGGCTTCCTTCAGGGCGTGCGGCCTGATGGACGAGCATTGGGGCGAGGAAATTCAGCAGGACTTTCTGCGCCTCAGTGGGAAAAGCCCAAAGCGAAGGGCTTGAGGGACCGTCGGGCGCATGTGTCGGACAAAAATGACGCGTAAGGGGATGTACAAATGACCGACCGGGAGCTTCTTCTTTCCTACCGGGTAATCACGCCCTGCAGCACGGTGGTCAGCGGCTTTTACGGGGATGAGTTTTTCGCCCCGGCCACCAGCACCTTTCGGACCTACCTGCGCCCGGACGCTTTTGGCCGCCAGGCGTTTCGATTCTGGACTCGAAACGTGCGGGAAACCACCCGGGGCGAGACCAACGAGCGCCTGTGCAATCAGCCGGGCGGATTCTGGCGCGTGGACGAGGCTTTGATCGCCGACGGTGGTACGCGGCGGGACGGCGCGCTGCAGGGTGCGCCCGTGCCGGTGATGTTCGAGGGTAAGACCATGAAGCGGGTCGAGCCGGGGGAGGAATTCCTCTCGGACGACGCGGAACTGGATCTGCCCGAGGGCCATGACCTGGCGTTTACCTGGACGGTCACGCGGTTGCAGGATGCGCCTGCCATCCCCTATGCGCGGGAGTCGATCCTTCCGGCCTATTCCAAGTGGGGCGGAGGCGCGGCGGACAGGCGCGCGGATGGCTTCGCAATCGATTTCAACGGGCCTTGCGCGCTGCCGGGGCTGTTCCTCAGGCGCGGGCGCTCCGAGCGCGTATTCGCCTTCCTGGGCGACTCGATCACTCAGGGCTACGGCACCGGCGAGGGGCGGGAGATGTTCTGGGCGGCGCAGGTGGCAAAGCGCCTGCCCGCCGGGGATAACGCGCTGAACCTGGGCAGCGGCTGGGCGCGCGCCTACGACGCGGCCTGGGATGGCGCGTGGCTTCGACGCGCCAAGGCGGCGGACGAGGTGACGGTATGCCTTGGCACCAACGACCTGGGCACCTGTTTAAGAAGCGCAGAGGAGATCACCGAAGACCTGAAACGGATTGTTCAACTGCTCAAAGCGGCGAACCCGGCCATGCGCATCACCTTGTTTACGCTGCCGCCGTTTGACTTTACGGGCGGGCAGCTTACAGTGTGGCGGCAGGTCAACGACTGGATCCGGAGCGGCAACGCGCCAGGGGCGGACGTGTTCGACACCGTGCCCGTGCTGGGCCGTCCCGCGCCAGACCAGCACTTGGCCCGCGAGGAGTACCGCTTTCAGTTGGATGCGCACCCCAACGCCCGCGCAGGCGTTGTCCTCGCCCGCGCCTTCCTCGCGTGGCGGGGGTAGGAGACGAGGGGGAACGTGGGGGGGGGGGGGGGGGGGCCCCCCCCC
>JAEVZE010000165.1 GCA_023392395.1 Bacillota bacterium | reverse complement strand
GTCAGTGAGCCGCCCGGAAATTCCTCAGAATTTCAGGCTCACGCAGTCTTCTCCTTTCGCGTTGAAAAGCCGCACGGCGGATTTTCAACGCGAAGCATCAGCTTCAAGTACTTGCATGCAGCCTCTGGCAACCATCAGTTCTTCATTGGTTTCCATGGACCAGATCGCAACGCCGCTGTCCGGCGCGCTGATCTTGCCCTCGTATCCGGGCAGGTTTTTCGCCTCGTCCAGCCGGGCGTTCACAAAGCCCAATTTACCCGCGACCCGCGCGCGAAACGCGGCCCCGTTCAGCCCGATGCCTCCGGTGAACACCAGCGCGTCCAGCCCGCCCAGAAACGCCGTGTACATGCCCACATAGCCCACAACTGCGTCCGCAAAGGCCGCGATCGCAAGTTCCGCCCGCTTATTCCCGGACCCGGCCGCCTCCTCCACCAGGCGCAGGTCGTTGCTGACGCCCGACAGCCCCAGAAATCCGCTGCGCTTTGAAAGCGCGTCCAACGCATTCTCCATCCCACCCAGTTTTTCCGCCAGTGTGGGCAGGCAGAACGCCTCCATGTCACCCACCCGGTTGTTGTGGAAGACGCCGCTCTGCAGCGTCGCGCCCAGCGAATTGGCCACGCTCTTCCCGTCCAGGATCGCCGAGAGCGAGCTGGAGCCCCCCAGGTGCGCGCTGACGATGCGCCGGGCCTCGGGCGCCTCCTTGCCCATCTTCCAGGCGATGTAGCTGTGGCTGGAGCCGTGGAAGCCGTAGCGCCTGAGGCCGTACTCCTCCACCCATTCGTAGGGTACGCCGTACACCGCCCGCTCCAGTGGGACAGTTGCGTGAAACGTCGTTTCAAAGCAGGCGATCTGCGTAATTTCTGGATACCTTTCGCGGACAGAACGCATCATGTTCAGGTACACCGGGTTGTGGGCGGGCGCGAAGGGGATCATCCGCTCCATTTCGCGCATCAGCGCCTCGTCCACCACCTGCGAGCCGGAGATGCTGCCGCCATGCACCGCCTTGTAGCCCACCGCATCCAGCGAACGCATATTGACCGGAAGGCCCAGGCGGGTCAGCGCCGCCATGCACAGTTCCAGCGCGTCCGCATGAGTCGGGCAGGCGCATGCGGCCTTTTCCACCTGACCGCTCGCGCGGACGGAGTACGTGCCGGTCCCGCCGACACTCTCCACGCCGCCGGTGGCCAGCAGCGTTTCCGCTTCTCCCATTTCATAGAGCTTGAATTTGAAGCTGGTGGAGCCCAGGTTGAGCACCAGGATGCGTTTCATCGCCGTCCCTCCCGTAATTGCCGCGGCGCGGCGGTTTTCTGCGAAAGATTATAGCGTTTCCCAGGCGGTTTGAAAAGGAAATTTCCCGCCCCTTGGCGTTATCCCCCGATCTGCACGAGAAGCCCCGCCTCCCGCAGGATAGCGGCGAAGGAATCCAGGTCCTCCTCGTGCAGTTGCTTTGTGCCCGCATAGGCGTAGGCCATCCCCAGTTTTTCGTACTTGCTCTCGCCCATCTGATGGAAGGGCAAAAGGTGCACCTCCCGCGCGCCCAGCTCCGTCAGGAGCGCCGCAAAGCCGCGCGCGTCCCCCGGAGAATCGTTGTACCCCGGAATCACGGGGATGCGCACGATGGTAGGTACGCCCGAGGAGAGCGCAAAACGGATGTTCGGAAGAATCTGCTGAAAGCCCACCCCGGTGCCGCGCCGGTGTGCTTCCTCGTCATGGTGCTTGAGGTCGATGTGGATCAGGTCGAGCGCAGGCGCGATGCGGCGGAAGACCTCTGCGCTCACGGAGGCCGCCGTCTCCACCGCCGCCTTGACGCCGAGTTCGTGCAGCCTAGTGCATAGTTCAAGGACGAAGTCCGCCTGCAGCAGCGGCTCGCCGCCGGTCAGCGTAACGCCGCCACCGCTCTTGTCAAAAAAGGGCTTGTCCTTAACCAGCTCCAGGGCGAGCTGTTCCACCGTATATTCCTTTACGCCCGCAGCGTCGCCGACAGTCTGAGATTCCGGGTTGGCGCACCAGCCGCAGCGCAGGTTGCAGCCCTGAAAGAACACATTTGTGCGGATGCCCGTCCCGTCGTGCAGCGAAAAGCGCTGGATGTTGAAGATGCGCGCCGTCATGCCCCACGCCTCCCCGTTCTTCTCATGGCCGGATGGCCACCGCCGTGACCGAGGCGCAGGCGGCGCGGGAGACCTCCCGGAGCGCGCCGGTATCCCCGTCGATCGCGAACACCACCATCTCGTCGCTCTCCTGGTTGCCCACAATCAGAAGATCGCCTTCCGGGGTGAGGTCGAAGTCCCGTGGGATGCTGCCGCCGGTTGGGACATGGCCAAGTGATACCAGTTGCCCGTCCTCCCGGACGCGGAAGACGGCGATGCTGTCGTGCCCACGATTGGAGGCGAATAGCAGCCTTCCATTCGGATGGAGTCGGACGCACGCTCCGGAGCTTTCCCCGGCGTACCCCTCTGGCAGCATGGAAGCGGTCTGAAGCAGCGCCGCCGCGCCGGTCTCGGCGTCATAATCGTAGACGCACAGGGTGCACCCCATCTCGGTCAGCGCGTACAGCCGGTCGCCCGCGGCGTTGAACACGCACTGCCTGGGCCCCGAGCCATCGGGCGCGCGCAATGGCAGCGCGCCGGGGATCAGGTGTCCCTTGTCCCAGTCTACGCCATACACGTTGATCTCGTCGGTGCCCAGGTCCGAGACCAGCACATGCCTAAACGCCCTGTCCGGGATGGCCTGGTGCACGTGCGGCTCCCCCTGCCGGGCGGGATTTGCCCCGTGTCCGTAGTGCTGGAAGAAGCAGGAGGCGCTTTGGACGCCCAGATCCTCCCCGATGGGGAACACGGCGACGCTTCCGCCCATGTAGTTGGAGGCCATCAGGTGCCGCCCGCCGGGGCCGATGCTCAGGTGGCAGGCGTTCCCGCCGAAGGTGGGCTGACGGCTGATCAGTGTCAGCGCGCCGTCCGAACCGATGGCGTAGGCCGAAACCGCCGCCGAGGGTAGCCCCTTGTACTCTGTCAACTCGTGCGCGGCGTACAGCGCGCGCCCGCTAGGATGAATGACAAGGTAGGTGGGATTGGGCGCTTCCAGCACGCAGCGCCGCGTCAGCGTTTCCCCCTCCAGCACAAAGGTTGAAATTCCCGCGCCCCGCGCCTTCAAAACCGACCCGTCGCCCATCAGGGTATCCTGGGTATAGCCGCCCGTGAAAACAAACCGGCTCACATCATCGTCCCCTTTCCTTTAAAGACCATTGTATCCGATCACAGCGTCGCGCGCAAGAACTTCGTTTATAAACCTTCTTCTTTCGAACGAAAGTAAATTTGTTTTCATATGTTGACACGCCCACCCGCTGCGCATATAATGAGTGCAGGAAATGCCGCTCTGCAAACAAAAACTCCGCCGCACAAAAGATCAGGGAGGATCAAAATGGAAAACCACTTCGGGTCACTCGGCATGCGCACCGCCGCTATTCGCGCTCGTCTCCTAAATACACAGCCCGCCGTCTGCACGGAGCGCGCCGTGCTGGCCACAAATGCCTACCGCACCCACGAAATGGAGCAGGTAGTGCTGAAGCGCGCTTATATGCTAGACAACGTGCTCCGAAACATGACCATCACCCTCGACCCGGACGCGCTGCTTTTGGGCAACCAGGCAAAAACCGACCGCGCCGCGCCCATCTTCCCCGAATACGCGATGGACTGGGTCATCAGCGAACTGGACGCCTTCGATCAGCGCGACGGCGACCGCTTCACCATCTCCGAGGAGAACAAGCGCGTCCTGCGGGAGGAAGTGTACCCCTACTGGAAGGGGCGAACCCTGCAGGACAAGGGCTACGCCGCCTTCCCCGAGCGCGCGCGCCTGTTTTACGACCTGGGCATCATCAAGACCGAGGGCAACATCACCTCCGGCGACGCGCACATCGCGGTGGATTATGGGCGCGCGCTCAAGGAGGGGCTCTCGGGCGTCCGCGCGCGCACGAAGGCCGCGCTCGACGCGCTGAAGCTGTACCAGTACGAGGACCTCAAAAAGAGCTACTTCTACCGTGCGATCCTGATCACGCTGGACGCGGTGGAGGCCTACGCGCTGCGCCTTGCCGATCTTGCCGAACAACAGGCCGAAAAGGCCAGCCCCGAGCGGGCGGCGGAGCTGCGTGAAATGGCGCGCATCTGCCGCAAGGTGCCCATGCAGCCTGCGGAGACCTTCCATGAGGCGGTTCAGAGCGTGTGGATGCTGCACGTGATCCTTCAGATCGAATCCAACGGCCATTCCCTCTCCTACGGCCGGTTCGACCAGTACATGCTGCCCTACTACGAAAAAAGCCGGGTGGCGGGCATGACGGAGGATACGGCCTCGGAGCTCCTTGAGAACCTGTGGCTGCGCACCTTCACCATCAACAAGATCCGTTCCTGGTCCCACACCCGGTTCTCGGCGGGCAGCCCGCTCTACCAAAACGTGACCGTGGGCGGCCAGACGCCGGATGGAAAAGACGCCGTCAACGAGCTGAGCTTTCTGGTCCTCCGCACGGTGGCGCGCTGCCACCTGCCCCAGCCCAACCTGACGGTGCGCTACCACTCGGCCTTGCCGGATAAATTCTTCCTGGAATGCGTGGAGGTCATCCGCTGCGGCTTCGGCA
>JAEVZE010000158.1 GCA_023392395.1 Bacillota bacterium | reverse complement strand
CTTCCGGGCGATGAACAACATGTTCAACAGCTACATCGGCCAGAGCATGATCGATCAGCTGCGGCTGTACGTGCCAGACGACAGAATGTACGCATCCCAGAAGGACCGGTTTTTCCCGCTGTCGATGCTGGAAAACGCCGACGAGCTCAGAAGCTACTTCACGGTCTCCCGCAGCATCCTGTGGCTTGATACCTATAAGCGCACGCGCTACTATGCGCCCAGGAGCGACCTCGTGGTATCCTGTGTTTCGGCGCTCATGTCACCCAACGACTTCAGCCGCTTCGCGGGCGTATTGTACGTGGACATTCCGGAGGGAGACCTGTGCCAGCTGATGCAGATCGGCGAGGCCAATGACACCATCTATCTGATGAATGCCAACGGCGTCGTCTTGTCGCACAAGGACAAGTCTCTGATCGGCCGCGTCATCATGCCGGAGAAGGACCTTTCCGTCGTCACAGGCGGGACGAGCGGCGTTCTGACCTCCGAGTACGGGGGAAAGCGCAGTCTGCTGATCTACGACCGGCTGGATTTCCCCAATTGGTATCTCGTCTCCTACATACCGCGCGAATACGCGCTCTCCTGGGGTTCCACGTCCCTGGCCACGCGGAGTACGGCCGCCTTCATCGGCGTGATGGTGCTGATGGCGCTCGGATTTTTGCTGATGTTCTCCTACGTGCTGGATGCCACGATCTCCCGCATGAACCGGACAATTCTCAAGCTGGAGGACGAAGGCTTGGGCGGCCTGTCCAGCAGGCTTGAGCAGTACAGCGAGGGCACATCGACCCTCTGGGGGCTTGAAAACAACGTGGAATCCATGATTTCCGGCATCAAAGGCTTGCTGGAGGAGACGTACGCCGCGCAGGTGAACGTGCGCAATGCGCAGCTCAAGGCGCTGCAGGCGCAGATCAACCCGCATTTTCTTTACAACACGCTGGATGCCATCAAGTGGATCGTGCTGGACGGCGACAAGGACGGCGCCGTCTGGATGATCAACGCGCTGTCCCGCTACTTCCGCCTGAGCCTCAACAAGGGGCGGGACATCGTGACGCTGCGGGACGAATTTGACCTCATCAGCACCTATCTTTCCATTCAGAAGATGCGCTTTGAAGACAGCTTCCAGGTGCGCACCGAGGTGGACGAAGCGGCGTTGGGCGGGCTGATCCCCAAGCTTACGCTGCAGCCCATCGTGGAAAACGCGCTGCTGCACGGCATCGAGGAGGGCGGCGTTCAAAACGGGGAGATCGACATCCGCATCCGCCGTTCCGGCGACGAGGTGACCATCCTGATCTCGGACAACGGCGTCGGAATGACCGCGGAGGCGCTGTCGGCCATCCTGTCCGACCCGTCCGAGCAAAAGGGGTACGGGCTCACCAGCGTCAACAGGCGCATCAAGCTGTTCTATGGGGAAGAGTACGGCCTGTCGGTGGAGCCTTCCGGCAAATGCGGCACCTGCATTAAGGCCCGTATCCGATATGTGGCGGGGGATTTGTAGATGTTCAATAGAACGGCGCCGCAGTTATATAAGATAAGGCAATAAATCGATATTTTGTGCGCTGTCTTTTGCGCGCGCATCATGCTAGAATCCTCTTGTAGAGGAGGGGATGACGCGATGGTTGCGCCGCGCGCGACAAGCCCGGGAGGCCGCCAGTATCTCAAAAACAACTGGCCGCTCTACGCCATGATGGCGCCCGGCCTTATTTTTCTGATCGTGTACAAATTCATGCCGCTGTACGGCATCACGATCGCCTTTAAGGACTTCAACCTGTTCCTGGGGTCAAACCCGCTGGAGGCCATCCGGATGAGCGAATGGGTGGGCCTTGCGCATTTCCAAAAACTGTTCGCCAGCAAGGATTTTCTGAAGGTGCTTTCCAATACGCTGGTCATCAACGGCTACAAAATCCTGTTTTTGTTTCCCTTGCCCATTCTGGCCGCGATCATGCTGAACGAGATCCGCAATCCGCTGTTCAAGCGGAGCGCGCAGACGCTCATCTACATCCCGTACTTCTTTTCCTGGGTCGTGGTGTTCGGCATATTCTATTCGCTGCTGGGTACCTACGGCATGGTGAACCAGGCGCTCAAGGCGCTGGGGCTGGACGCGGTGTCCTTCTTCTCCAACAAGAGCGTCTTCAGGAGCCTTCTGGTGGCGACGGAGGGGTGGAAGGAAACCGGCTGGAACACGGTGATCTACCTCGCAGCCATCAGCGCGATCGATCCCACGCTGTACGAGGCCGCCTGCATGGACGGCGCCTCCAAACTGCGCAGGATCGCCCACATCACCATCCCGGGCCTTTTCCCGACCATCGTCCTGATGCTCATCATGAAGGTCGGCTACATCCTCGACACCGGCTTTGAGCAGATCCTCGTCATGTACAACCCAACGGTATACCAGGTGGCCGACGTGATCCAGACCTACGTGTACCGGATGGGCCTGGGGCAGATGGACTTTTCGCTGGGCACGGCGCTGGGCCTGTTCAATTCCGTGGTGGCGTTCGCCCTGATCCTGAGCGCCAACGCAGTCAGCCGCAGGCTGCTCGGGCGGAGCATTTGGTAGAAAGGAGGAGGGTTCATGCGCAAAGACTGTGACTGCGGGTCGGGGCCGATCCGCGGGTCGGAAGACAGGGTTGTTTCCCTCGTAAGCTACGTGCTGATGGGGATCGCCGCGCTGGTCGCCTTCCTGCCCTTTCTGCATGTGGTGGCGAAATCGGTCAGCGCGTCCGGCGCAGTGACGGGCGGCCTGGTGGGCTTTTGGCCGGTGGGCCTTCAGTTGGAAACCGTCACGTTCGTGCTGAAGCACACCATCTTTTTCCGCGCGCTTCTCAACACGCTGCTGGTGACCGTTGTCGGAACGGCCGTCAGCCTGGCGGTAACGATCACCACCGCGTACCCGCTTTCCAAGCCGCTCCTCAAGGGGCGCAAGCTGATCCTTCTATTGTACATCTTCAGCATGATCTTCTACGGCGGCATGATCCCCGCCTTCATGGTGGTCAAGACGCTGGGCATTCTGGATACCTACGCCGCGCTGATTCTGCCCTTCGTCATCGTCCAGTTCAACATGCTGGTGGTCAAGAACTACATGGAAGGCCTGCCGGAGAGCATCGAGGAATCCGCGCGCATCGACGGCGCGGGCCATATGCGGACGCTGATCTCCATCGTATGCCCGATGTCCATGCCGGTCATCGCGACTGTCGCGCTTCTCTATGCGGTCAATTACTGGAACAACTATTTCCACGCGCTGCTGTACACCAGTAGTCCCTCCATGAAGACGCTGCAGCTGTTCCTGTATGACGTCATCTACTCCTCGGAGTCCATCATCGAAAAGCTGATGGGCACGGACGCCCAGAACATTTCCACGGAAGGCATCCGCTCGGCGGTGGTGATTTTGTCCATCGTGCCGATCATCCTTCTGTACCCGTTTGTGCAGCG
>JAEVZE010000129.1 GCA_023392395.1 Bacillota bacterium | reverse complement strand
ACGCCCTTCTGGTTGACGAAGAACATCCTGACCGTGGCGCTCAGGCCTGACACTTCCGCGGAAACCAGGTACCCGCCTTCCACCGGAAGAACGGAGGCCGCCCATTCTTCGACTTCCTCTTCGCCGTCCATATAAGGGAGATCGGTTTGCCACACGCATCCGTTCTCATCGTATTCCGCGACAAAAATCCTGGCGTTTGTGACGATCCTGATCACGTCTTTCCCTTCTATGACGGCCGGAATATCGCCCGCCAGGACAATGTGTCCCTGATCGGTCCACGTCGCCGCTACAAACGCCTCATTCGCCGTGCTGTCGTGCCGCCACAAAATGTTTCCCTGATCGTCAAAGGCGAAGACGACGCTCGTAGGATCGCGCTCACGATCCCTCCGGATCACCTTGTCGCCAAAGGCCACGTACACGCCGTCGCCCATCAGGATGCCCGTCAGTTTGATCGGTTCGTCCAGATCAATTCGCCACAGGTCGTCGCCATCCATACTCACGCTCCGGATGCGCAAGGAATTGTAATCCGGCTTGCTGTACACCAGAAAGCCCTTCGAGGTCGGATACACATCAAACCCGTTCTCCATCGGCTTGGATTTCCAGGTCACCTTGCCATCTTTGATGCGTTCGACAATGCACTTATGGTTTCGAATACTTATCGCGACGATGGTTCCATCCTCAAAGGATTTGACGTCCCGGTACAATTCCGATGAGCTCGTCTTCTTCCCCTGCATCGACCATAGGGCCTTGCCGTCAAGGCCGATGCGCATCATCAAGGGGCTGTATTTCTGAGGTCTGCCGGTGGAACCCGCCAGGAGAAACGTTCCATCGCTGCACTGGGAGATATTCTGGACGAAGAAATTACTCGGGCATTGGGCTTCGATGATGCCGGAGTCGGCACTGGCGCCGGACAGACTGAACGCGACAAGCAACAAAGCGAGAAAGAAACACACCGCCTTGTTCATGACTCCACCTCCCGAATCTGAGCGCGAATCGCAGATGAGCTCGTGCCCCAGAATTTGAAAATTCGACGAAAGAAAATGTTAATTTGTTCCGGGCGTTGTCCTAAAACGAAATGCACTTTACCCTGCACGGCACCGCCAATGTTACAACTTGTTGAAGACTTATTCCGTAAAAATATGGTAAACTGTTCCCGCGGAGGTAAAGCCATGAAGCATATCCTCATCGTGGAAGACGAGCGCCCCATCAGCGACCTGATGGAATTGAGCCTGCGCCTCGCGGGCTACCGCGCGACGCAGGTGTTCGACGGGCAAGCCGCGCTGTAGGCGCTGAAGCACGGGCCCTTCGACCTGATGGGATGAAGGCGGCCGCCCGATTCGAGCAGCCGCCTTGGAGCGTGGTGTAATGGGTGGGCTTCACAATAAGTCCATTGTCATTTCTTCAGCCGCACCGTGACAGCCTCGTCCCGGAAGTAGTTCTCGGGAATTTCCAGTTTGTCGTGGGGGCAGGGCATCAGCGTCACGCTATCGGGAACGGCGGCGACGGGCCCCCAGGAACCGATGAACACGATCCGCTGGGGATCGCCCCGCTCCTCGGCTTCGTAGTCGAAGCCGCTGGACGACCCGCCGGTCACGTCCTTCAGCAGGTCTTCGCCATCCGGTCCCAACAGGCGGTAACTCCGGTAGATGAGCGGGTTGGTGCTGTCCCAGTCCAGATCCTCCTCGGTCAGCGGCGCCTTTGGATAAAGGTACAGCCGCACGTTGGTGGACGCCGGGCCGAGCTCCAGTTGATCGACCACGAGGGTGTAATCGGCCAATGCAAAGGGGTCTCGCCCGCTCGCCGCGGCGCTCCCGGCCTTCCTGAGTGCCTCCGGCCGCACGGTGATCGAAACGGGCAGCGCCGCGACGGTCTCGGTGTACCCCAGCTTTTCGTAGACCTCCACCGGGCTCATGGGCCCTCCGGGTTCATAGAGCTCCGCGGCCTCGTCCGTCATTAGCTCATACCGGTCCGGCTCGTAAGGGTTGGCGAAGGAATCCGTCAGCGGGTCCGGGGGCGCGCTCGCGCCGGGGTGCGACCACGAAAGGTCGGTCAGCGGCCGCAGCACGTAGCCCGTGAAGGCGATCTCGACGGGTTTCGCGGTGTCCAGGTCGAAGTCAAAACGGGTGTCATCCAGCTCGATCTGTACCGGCTCGCCCTTTCGGAGCGCCCGGAAAGCGTCCAGCCCGCCCGCCCAGACTCCGTGGCCGCCGACGCGAGGCGTTTCCACCGCGCACAGCAGCGTTTCGTCCAGGTCGGAGGTGAAGGTGACGCGCATGTGCAGCGCGTTCTCCTCCAGCAGGTACTCGTCCACGGTCAGCCGCACGCCGCCCTGTTCTTTTTCGAGGCCCGGCTGCGCCAGCAGTTCCTGCGCGGCCTCGGTGGGCTTCTTCCCGCGAAAGAGCGAATCGAGCAGCCCGCTCTTTGTGGCGGCGTAGGCCAGGCTCGCCAATAATAGCGCGGCAATCAACGCCGCGATCAGCGCGGCGGACAGTTTTCTCCGCTTGGGCATCTCCCTCTCCTCCATTCGGTCCATGGTTTCGACAATTCTGCGGTGGAACGCCTCCGGCATCGGAGGACAGGCGTCGGAAAGCCTCGCGCGCTTCATTTCAATCCCTCCCCGTCGTCCAGCAGCCTTCGCAGCATCTGTTTGCCCTTTTCCAGCCGCCAGCGGACGACGCCGTCCGTCGTGCGCAGCATGGAGGCGGTCTGACGCACCGGGTAGCCCTCAAGGTGGTGCAGGATGAGCGGCACACGGTACTTTTCATCCAGCTTCATCAGCGCGTCCCGGAGCGCCGGGTCCGGCGGATCGGGCAGCGGGAAATCGTCCGGCAGCGCCGCCGTGGGCCTCGACGCCGCCCGCCGCTGGAGGTTACGGCATTCGTTGATCAAGATGCGGATGAGCCAGGTGTCAAAGTACCGGGGATCGCGCAGCACGGCCCGGCCCTCCCAAGCCTTCATGAGCGCCTCTTGAACCGCATCCTCGCAATTTGGGTACCCGCCCAGCGTCAGGTATGCGACGCGGAACAGCTTCTTTTCGCAGGCGATCACTCTGCCGGAAAATTCACGCTTATCCATCAGGCCACCTCGGCGTTTCATTTGTCATGACGACCGTTAGACGGTTTCGGCGGGGTGAATGACTGGCCGCCAATGAATTTTTGCCAAATTCTCTTCATTCTTTGCAACGCCGTCAATGTTACAACTTGTTGAATACATCGCCCGTCAAAGTATGGTAAACTGTCCCCGCGGAGGTAAAGCGCATGAAGCATATCCTCATCGTGGAAGACGAGCGCCCCATCAGCGACCTGATGGAATTGAACCTGCGCCTCGCGGGCTATCATGCGACGCAGGTGTTCGACGGACAGGCCGCGCTGGAGGCGCTGAATAACGAGCCCTTCGACCTGATGCTTCTAGACCGGATGCTACCCGGCATTGACGGGCTGGAACTGCTTTCGCGCGTAAGGGACCGGCGGTTGCCGGTGATCATCGTGTCCGCCCGGTCCAATCTGAACGACCGGGTGAAGGGACTGGCGGCGGGTGCGGACGACTACCTGGTGAAGCCCTTTGAGCCGCTCGAACTGGTGGCGCGGGTGGAGGCGCTGCTCCGGCGCGCTTCGCCGGGGGAGGTGGAGCTTCATCTCCACGGCATCGTCATTCGCCCGGACGAGCAGCGGGTGCTGCGAGATAGTGCCGAAATCCCGCTGACCAACCGGGAGTTTCAGCTGCTGATGGTGCTTCTTCGCCGCCCGGGGGTGGTATTCACCCGGGAACAGCTGCTGGCCCAAGTGTGGGGAATCGACTTTATGGGCGAGACCCGCACGGTGGACGTGCACATCCAGCGGCTCCGCAAGAAGTTGGGCTGGGAAGGGTACATCGCCACCGTCCACCGGGCGGGCTACCGGCTGGAGGGAGAGGCATGAGCTTTCGCGCGCGGCTGCTCGTTTGCATGCTGTTCCTTCTGACCGTGGCGCTGGACGCCTGCCTGTTCCTCGTGGTGCGGCAGAGCACCGAGATGAACCTTTCTCGGGAACGCACCCGGGCGCTGGCGGCCCACTATCAACTGGCGCAGTCCGCATCCAGCCAGCTTGACGCTCTGCCGGAGGGCGCTGACGCACGGAACACGCTGCCGGTGGTACACAACCAGCTGGTGCGCGGCCAGGCGGAGGCCAGCCTTTTCTGGTATGTCGACGGAAAACCCGCGCTGGGCGAGGCCCCCGCACTGGTGCCAAGCGGCCTCATCGCCTCCGACGGTCTCCGGCGCACCGTCGTCAGCGGGGCATGGTTGCTGGCGGCCTCCAGCCTGCCCGCGCCGAACGCCAATATCACTCTGGTCAGCGCCGTGAGCCTTACGCCGCTGATTGAGATGAACCGCCAGCTTGCCCGGCAGATGATGGGAATGGCGTTGATCGCGTCGGCGCTTCTCTTGGGCCTCTCCTGGCTGCTCCTATCGGGCCTCCTCGCCCCGGTGGTCCGTCTGACGAACGCCATGCGCCGAGCGATGTCGGGCGACTTCACCGCAAGGGTGCGTGCCTCGGGCGGCAGCGAGCTAACGCAGTTGTCCCGGGGTTTTAACCGCATGGCCCAGACCACTCAGCGCCATCTGGAAGCGCTCGGCCGGTCCTCCGAGCGCAACCAGCGCTTCGCGGACGACCTGGCCCACGAGATGCGCACGCCCGTCACCGCCATCGGCGGCTATGCAAGGT
>JAEVZE010000079.1 GCA_023392395.1 Bacillota bacterium | reverse complement strand
GAGCTTGCGCTGACCCAGCCGGAAAAGACCGCGATCGTGGATCAGGACGGCCACAGGCGCACTTCCTACGCGCAGCTGGACGAACTGGGCGCGCGCGTCGCTCATCTTCTGATCGATTCCGGCGTGGGCAGAAACGACATCATTCCGATCCTGCTGCCGCGCGACATGCTCTATGTCGCGGCGATTGCGGGCGTTTTCAAAGCGGGTGCGGCAATCGCCCCTCTGGACCCGGCGTATCCCACTGAGCGCATCGACTACATCAAAAAGGACTGCGGCTGCCCGGTGGCCATCGACGAAGATTTCATGCGGCGCGCGCTGAGCGCGGAGCCGATGGAGCCGAGGATCGAAGCGGCCGCATCCGACCGCGCGCTGGTCACCTATACCTCCGGTTCCACGGGAAAGCCCAAGGGCGTGCTGCACAATTGGGCAGGCGTGATGGCGGGCGTTGCGCGGATCAGAGATATTACGGAGATTTGCGCCGAGGACGTGATCGCCTGCACCGCTCCCTTTAGTTTTATCGCGCTGCTGCTCGACCTTCTGACCCCGCTCGCCATGGGTGCAAGCGTGCACATCCTTTCAAACGAACGGCGCAGAGATGTCCAGAAGATCGCCGATTATATCGCGGAGCATGACGTCACCGGCATTTTTATCAGCCCCCAGATGCTCAAAAATTTCCACAACCGGGGCGCGCGCCTAAGGTATGTCGTCACGGGGAGCGAGCGCCTGAGCAAGGTTGCCCCGGAAAACTATCGCCTCTACAACATTTATGGGATGAGCGAGATTCCGCTGGCGGTTTCCTCGTTCCTGGTAGACAAAGCCTATGAGAATACGCCCATCGGCAAGGTTGTGGACGGGCTGGAGGTGGCGCTGGTCGGCGACGACGGCGTTCCCGGCGACGAGGGTGAGATCTGCGTCTGCGGCGATCTCTTTCAAGGATACCTGAATCTGCCCGAGGCGACGGAGAAGGCGTTCTCCACGATCCATGGGAAACGCTATTTTCACACCGGCGACCTCGCCCGGCGTCTGCCGGACGGCAACATGGAATACATCAACCGCAAGGACTGGATGGTCAAGGTCAACGGCCAGCGCGTGGAGCCGGGCGAAATTGAACACGCGATGGCCAGCCATCCGGACGTCGTGACCGCCGTGGTCAAACAATTTGAAAACGAGCATGGGCAGAACTATCTATGCGGCTACTACAAGGCCCAAAGGGCTGTGCCTGAGGCGGAAATGCGCGCCTTGCTGAAGACACTGCTGCCCGACTACATGGTGCCGCTGTTTCTGGTCCAGCTTGAGGCGTTCCCGATTAACGCAAACGGAAAGCTCGACCGCCTGTCGCTGACCCCGCCGGACGCCTCCCTCTTCCAGGCCCGCTACGTGTCCCCGGAAAACGAGGCGCAGGCCGAGCTTTGCCGGGGCTTCGAGCGCATTTTGAAGCTCGACAGGGTGGGGATCAACGACGACTTTTTCGCGCTGGGCGGCGACTCGATCAAGGCGGTGAGGTTGCAGGAAGCCTGCGGCGCGCTCCGGTTGGCGGCGATGGATATTTTCGAGGGCCGCACGCCCGCAGGCATCGCCGGACGCCTCGATTTGCATGGAGATGACAACCCCAAAGCAGGCGACGCGTTTGAAGGCTGCGACACGACGCCCGCCCCGCGCAAGCTGACCGACAGCCAGCTTGGCATCTACCTGGAATGCGTGCAGAACCCCGCGGCGACGATGTACAACATTCCCTGCCGCTTCCGTTTCCCGAATGGCGAAGGCGTGGACGTGGACCGCCTGTTGGCCGCCATCCGCACGGTGGTGGACGCAACTCCCGTTTTCCGAACCCAAACAGGCATGCTGGGCGGCGAGCCCGCCCTGATCCCGGACGCGGACATGCCCTGCGAAATCCCCGTGAAACGCGCGCGGGAGCAGGACATGGAGCAGCTTGGCCGCGCCTTCGTAAAGCCGTTCGACCTTGCCGCCGGGCCGCTGTTCCGCTTTGAAATCTGCCGCACCGAGGCCGCGGATTACCTTTTCATGGACGTACACCACATCATTTTTGACGGCGCGTCGGCGGACGTGTTCCTGCGCCAGCTCGCGCGCGCCTACGCCGGCGAGCCCTTGCAGCCGGAAGCGCTCAACGCGTTCGCGCTGCCCGGCCGCGAACGCCGCTTCAGGGAATCGGAGGCTTTCAAGGCGGCGCACGATCATTTCGCGTCCTTCCTCGACGGAAACGAAGTGGATTCGAACCTCATCGCGGATCACAAGCCCGACCCGGACGCCGGGGACGCGCCTGCCGCGCGATATGTGCGCGACCTTTCCGATGCGCTCACCGTCGAGGCCGCGGAGCACTTCGCGCGCGGCGCGGCCATCACCGAGGGCACCATTTTTCTCGGCGCGTTTGGCTACGCGCTGGCAAAGTTCACCGGTCAGACGGAAAGTCTGTTCGCGACCGTCAACAACGGCCGCCATGATCCGCGTCTTAAAAACACAATTGGCATGCTCGTGCGCACGCTGCCGGTATACGCGCGTTTTGATGAGCGCGCCGGGATCGCCGAAGTCCTGCGCGCGCTTCAGGAGCACTTCTTTCAATCGATGCGCCACGATGAATTCCCGTTTGAACAGATGGCAAGGGAGTTCGGCGTAAAATCGGACATCCTGTACGTGTATCAGGCGGAGACGCTGAACGGCTTCCGGCTGGGCGCAAGCGATGCGCTCCTTGAAACCCTGGAGACCGGCTGCGCGCTGGCGAACCTCTCCGTGATGGTATTTCGGAGAGGGGGAGGCTATACCGTTTCCATCGATTACCGCAGCGACCTGTACGACCGCGCCACCATAGAGCGCTTTGCGGCGGTGTTTGAAGCGGTGCTGCGCGGCATCGTGCGCTGCCATACGCTATCGGAGATCGATCTTTTGTCCGAGGCGGACGAGATGTTCATCGGCAGGATGAACGCCACGGAGGCTGCGTACGACAGGAGTCAGTCGCTTGTGGACCTACTGCGCGCGCAGGCGGCCCGGACGCCGGATCACACCTCCGTGGTCTTCGGAGGCAGGCGGCTCTCCTATCGGGAGCTGGACCGGACGACGGACAATCTCGCCGGATACATCCGTTCTCTGGGCATCGGCCGCGAAGACGTGGTCAGTATCCTGATCCCGCGCAACGAGTATATGCCCATTGCGTCCATCGGAGTCTCCAAAGCGGGCGCGGCGTACCAGCCGCTGGATCCCGCGTATCCTCAGGACCGGCTTTCGTTCATGGTCAAGGATGCCTCCGCGAAGCTGTTGATCGCGGACGAATCCTACGTGGGCCTGCTGCCGGAGTACGACGGCCCGGTGCTCCTTACAAAGGATATTCCAGCCCTCCCGGAAGCGGCCGCAGGCTTTGATGCGCCGCGCCCGGAGGATCTTTTCATCCTGCTCTACACCTCTGGAACGACGGGTTTGCCCAAGGGCTGCATGCTGGAGCACGGAAACATCGTCGCTTTTTGCCACTGGTACCGCCGTTACTACGCGCTGGACGAACGCAGCCGCGTGACCGCGTATGCCAGCTACGGCTTTGATGCGAACATGATGGACATGTATCCCGCATTGATCTCAGGCGGCACGGTGTATGTGATCCCCGATGAAATCCGGCTGGAGCTGGACGCGCTCAATGAGTATTTCCGCGTCAGCGGCATCACCCACGGCTTCATGACCACGCAGGTGAGCCGTCAGTTCGCGGTGGGCATCAAGCATCATTCGCTCAAATACCTGTCGATGGGCGGCGAGAAGCTCGTGCCCTTCGCGCCTCCGGAGGGGCTGAGGGCGTTTAACCTGTACGGCCCGACCGAATGCACGGTGGTGTCGACTGCGTTTGAGATCGACCGGCTTTATGACAATGTGCCCATCGGCAAGCCCCTTGACAACATGAAGCTGTACGTCGTGGACAGGGAGAACCGGTTGATGCCCGTGGGCGTGCCGGGTGAACTGCTCGTCGCGGGGTATCAGGTGACGCGCGGCTACCTGAACCGGCCCGAACAGACGGAGAAGGCCTACGCGCCCAATCCCTTCTGTGGCAGCGAAGGGTATACCAGAGTCTACCATACGGGGGACATCGTGCGCCTCCTGCCCGACGGCAATGTGGAATTCGTGGGGCGCAGGGATTCGCAGGTCAAGATCCGCGGATTTCGCGTCGAACTGACCGAGGTGGAAGCGATCATCCGCCAGTTTCTGGCCATAACCGATGTGACAGTGACCGCCCAGGACGCGCCTGCCGGCGGCAAGCAGATTGTCGCCTACGTCGTATCGCAAGAAAAGGTGGACGTCCCGGCGCTCGGCGAGTTCATCCTCTCGCATAAACCGCCGTACATGGTCCCGTCCGCGACCATGCAAATTGGTGCCATTCCGCTGAACCCCAACGGCAAGGTGGACCGGCGAAAGCTCCCCCCGGTTGCGCCCCCGTCCCCAGCGGAGGAGAACGCAGGGCACGCGATGAACCTGCTCGAAAAGCAGATTTTCGAGGCGGTGGGCAACGTATTGGGCCACGCGGAGATTTCTGTCACGACCAATCTTCTGCTGGCGGGGCTCACGTCGCTGTCGGCGGTGCGCCTGGCGTCGATGCTAAACGAGCGCTTCGGCCACAGCCCGGATGTAAAGCGGCTGCTCAAGGGCTGCACCGTGCTGAATATTGAGGACGAGCTGATCGCGCACATGCTGGAGGCAGCCCGCCTAGATCGGCCCGCTACCGGAAAGCCCCGGCCCGGCAAGTACCCGCTGACCCAGACGCAGACCGGGATTTATCTGGAATGCAAGCGGAGCGGCGAAAGCGATGTCTACAACATCCCAATGCTTTTGCGCATGCCGCGCGCGGTGGACGCAAGCCGTCTCGCGGACGCCGTGTGCGCCGCGGTGCGGGCGCATCCGGCAATGCAGTGCTCCATTGAAGCCGATGCGCAGGGCAATCTGTTCATGATTCCGCACGAGGATCTGGCCTGGAGCGTGGAGATCTCGGAGATTGCCGAGGACGAACTTGCGGCGCTCCGGGAGGGCGGCCTGCCCACGATTTTCGCCCTGGACACCGCGCCGCTGTTCGCCTTTAAGATCTTCCGGACAGAGGAAAACCTGTATCTCATGCTCGACATTCACCACATCATCGCGGACGGCTCGTCTTTGAGCGTATTCATCCGGGACATCAACCGTGCCTACGCGGGCGAGGCGCTGGAAGGGGAAAAGTACACCGCGTTCGATCTTGCGCTGGATGAGGCGAAGAAACGCGGCGGCGAAGCCTATCAGGAGGCCAAGGCGTACTACGACGGCATATTCCGCGGCGTGGAGGTGGATTCTCTGCCCGGCGCGGATCTTTCCGCTGGGGCGGACGCTTCGGACGGCGCGCAGGCGTGCCGCACTCACACCCATCTTGCCGGAAGGCTGAGCCCACAGGCGGTTGAAGCATACTGCAAAACCCACAACGTAACCCCCAACGCGCTGTTTTCCGCCGCATTCGCCTATACGCTGGCAAGGTGGAAAAACGAGTCCAGCGCCGTGTTCACCGCGATCTACAACGGCCGCACCGACCCGCGCACATTCCCGGTCGTCGGCATGCTGGTGAAGACGCTGCCGGTATACGCGCGCCTTGACGACGCGTGCGGCGCTGCCGAATACGTCCTCGCCATGAAGGAACACCTTGCGGAGCTGATGGCGAACGACCTCTTCTCTTTTGCCGAGGCCAGCCGCGCATACGGCATCCGCTCCGACATCATCTTCGCCTATCAGGGCGACGATTTTAGCGCCTTCTCGATCGCCGGGCAACCTACGGAGCAGATCGCGCTGCCCTTGCACGCGGCGAAGGCGCCGTTGAGCATCGACGTGTTCCGAGAGGGCGACGCCTATCGCTTCAACTGGGAGTATCGCGCGGACATGTACTCCGAAGGCATGATCGCATCTCTTGCGGATGCGACCGCAACCGCCGCATTGAACTTGCTCACGGCGGACCGCCTCGGCGACGTAAGCATTACTTCCCCCGAAGCACTGGCGCGGCTTGAGCGGTTCAATGATACCGACTGGCCCGTGGTGCAAAAGCCCGCGTACCGATTGCTTGAGGAGCAGGCCGAGCGCACGCCCGACCGCACCGCGGTCATCGCATGCGGCGAAACGCTGACTTTTGCGTGCCTCAACGAGCAGGCCAACCGGGTGGCAAGCAGCCTGATGCGCTTTGGTGTCGGGCCAAACGTCATCGTCGGTGTGATGCTGGAGCGCAGCCAGTACGTGTACAT
>JAEVZE010000281.1 GCA_023392395.1 Bacillota bacterium | reverse complement strand
TAGCATCGTCACCTTCCGCTCACCGTAGCGCTGCATTTCACGCCGAAGGCGTATCCCGAAGGGTCGCCTCGCTCCGGTTCCTTGCTCTGCATCGAAAATCTCTCGCCGCTTTGGACGCATTCATGTTGTACATTGGTATGAAAGACCGCGTGGCGGGTTTTCAATGCGAGGAAAGAACTCCGGGTTTGCCATCGGTCTGACGTGGGGCGGCTGAAGGTCCCCCATGTCATTCGTCTTTTTCCGCTTCAATCGCGCCGCGGCGTACGCGCCGGGGTACGCCCCGGCCAACGAAAGGGTGTTGCACTCGATGGACGGTCTATCGCTATTCATACAGCAGATGATCAATGGGCTGCGCGTGGGTTCCATCTACGCGCTGATCGCGCTGGGCTACACGATGGTGTACGGCATCATCCGGCTGATCAACTTCGCCCACGGTGACTTCATCATGGTGGGCGGTTACACGCTGGTGTTCACCATACCGCTGATGATGGCCGCGGGCATGCCCGCCTGGATGGCTGTGATCCTGGCGGTCGTCGTCTGCGCGGTCGTGGGCATGTTGGTGGAGAAGCTGGCCTACAGCCCGGTTCGCAAGCGGGGCACCAACATGTCCTCGCTGATCACCGCCATCGCGATGAGCCTGTTCCTCGAAAACCTGGCGCAGAAGCTGTTCACCGCCTCGCCCAAGCAGGTGGGGACCATCTTCAAGCTCCCGAACGTCGGCGGCTTTGCCGGAAACACGCTGCTCACCATCGCCATCGGCGTGGTGATGATGGTGGGGCTGACGCTCTTTGTCAAGTACACCAAGGCCGGCCAGGCGATGCGCGCCGTGTCCGAGGACAAGGACGCGTCAAACCTGATGGGCGTGAACGTCAACCACACGATCACGTTGACCTTCGGTCTGGGCGCGGGGCTCGCGGCGGTGGCGTCCCTCATGTACTGTGCGCAGTACAACCAGGTGACCACCACCATGGGCGCCATGCTGGGCCTCAAGGCCTTCGTGGCGGCGGTGTTGGGCGGCATCGGCATCATCCCCGGCGCGATGCTGGGTGGCATTGCGGTAGGGGTGATTGAAAGCCTGTCCAAGGCGTACATCGGTACCCTGACCGGCGGCGTGATCACCTCGGCGTTTTCGGACGCCATCGTGTTCGGGATCCTGATCATCGTGCTTCTGGTCAAGCCCGCCGGCATTTTGGGCAAAAACGTCGGCGAGAAAGTGTAGGTGGCGTTCATGCTGAATCCTTCCCTGGAACATAAAAAGCATCTCGTCACCTTGCTGGGCGTGGGGCTGGCGTTTGCGGCGCTGGTGCTGCTCGACCACTCGGGCATCGTGGACACCTACATCCGCACCATCTTGCTGCAGGCCTGCTTTACGATCATCGTGGTCACGTCGCTCAACCTGACGCTGGGCTTGCTCGGTCAGCTGGCTCTGGGCCACGCGGGCTTCATGGCCATCGGCGCGTACACCTCCGCGCTGGTCACAAAGGCCATGGTGAATGCCATCAAGGCCGGACAGATGGCCCCGATGCCGAACATTTTGATGTTTGCCATCGGGCTTGTGGCGGGTGCTGTGATGGCGGCGCTGTTCGGGCTGCTTGTGGGCATCCCGGCGCTGAGGCTTCGTGGCGACTATCTGGCGATCATCACGCTGGGCTTTGGCGAGATCATCCGCGTCATCATCCAGAACCTGCCCTTTGCTGGTGGCAAGGGCCTGACCAGCGGGCAGGCGGGCCAGGCGCTGATCGGCATCATGAAGATGAACGACCTCTACATCGTCTTCTGGATTATGGTTGTCTGTGTGGCGTCCATGTACTGCTTTGTGCGCTCCAAGTTTGGGCGGGCGATCATGTCCATCCGTGAGGACGACATCGCGGCGGCAAGCGTTGGCATCAACACCACCTTTTACAAGGTGCTCACCTTCACGCTGTCCGCCCTCTTCGCGGGCGTCGCGGGCGCCATCTTCGCCCACCGGGGCACCGGCACGCTGCAGCCGGCTGACTTCAGCTTCATGCGCTCCACCGAGATGGTCATCATGGTCGTGCTGGGCGGCATGAGTTCCCTGACCGGCTCGATCGTCTCAGCGCTGATTCTGACCGCGCTTCCGGAGCTTCTGCGCTCTTTCGGCGACAACCGCATGCTGGTTTATTCAGTGGTGCTGGTGCTGGTGATGATCTTCCGGCCGCAAGGTCTCGCCGGCCGCTACGAGTTCTCGCTGTATTCGCTTTTGTTCGAGCGGAGGCGCAAGGCCGAAAGCGCGGAACCCACGAAAGGCGGTGCCAAATGACAAGCGTTCTGAAAGCGGTCAACCTGGGCATCGCGTTCGGCGGCCTGAAGGCCGTGCAGCACTTCAACGTGGACATTAAAGAGGGCGAGCTGGTGGGCCTGATCGGCCCCAACGGCGCGGGCAAGACCACGGTGTTCAACCTCCTGACCGGCGTGTACAAACCCACCGAAGGCGAGTTCTTCCTGCTCGGACAGAAGCTGAACGGCAAGAAGACCCACGAAATCGTGGCCGCGGGCATCGCACGCACGTTCCAGAACATCCGCCTCTTCAAGAAGATGACGGTGCTGCAAAACGTGCTGATCTCCTTCACCCCCAAGGTGAAGTACGGGCTGGGCAGTGCGTTCATCCGCAGCGGCAAGTACTATAGCGAGGAACAGCACATCTACGGAAAGGCGATGGACCTGCTGAAGGTGTTCAACCTGCAGGACAAGGCCGAGTGGGTGGCGGAAAACCTGCCCTACGGCCAGCAAAGAAAGCTGGAAATCGCCAGAGCCCTGGCCACCGACATGAAGATGCTGCTGCTGGACGAGCCCGCAGCCGGCATGAACCCCACGGAGACGGCGGAGCTCCTCGAGTGCATCAACATCATCCGCAGCCGCTTCAACATCGCGATCCTTTTGATCGAGCACGACATGAGCCTCGTCATGAACATCTGCGAGCGGATCGTCGTGATCGACTACGGCGAGGTCATCGCCGAAGGTAGGCCCGAGGAGATCGCGCACAACCACAAGGTCATCGCGGCCTACCTGGGCGAGTAGGAGGATTTGCCATGCTGAGCGTCAAAGACCTGCACGTGCACTACGGTGCGATCCACGCCATCAAGGGCGTCTCATTGACTGTGGGCGACGGCGAAATTGTGTCGCTGATCGGCGCCAACGGCGCCGGAAAGACCACCATCCTGCGCACCATCTCCAATTTGAACCGCGCGACCTCCGGCGAGATCCTGCTGGACAAGAGCGACCTGACCAAGACCGAGCCCAACCGCATCATCTCGCTGGGACTTGCCCATGTGCCGGAGGGGCGCCATGTGTTCAGCCGTATGACGGTGCTGGAGAACCTCAGGATGGGCGCATATTCCCTCAAAGACAAGGCGCGGGTGGAGCAGAACATCGAAATGGTGTTCAAGAGCTTCCCCCGCCTCAAGGAGCGGGCCAAGCAGGTCGCGGGCACGCTGTCCGGCGGTGAGCAGCAGATGCTGGCCACCGGCCGCGCACTGATGACCAATCCCAAGATCCTTTTGATGGACGAGCCGTCGATGGGCCTTTCGCCCATCCTGGTCAAGGAGATCTTCCGCATCATCGGCACGCTGCATCAGCAGGGGATCACGATCCTCCTGGTCGAGCAGAACGCGCGCATGGCGCTGTCGGTGTCCGACCGGGCCTACGTGCTGGAGACCGGCGCCATCGTCATGAGCGGCACCGCCTCTCAGCTGATGGAGGACGACAAGGTCAGAAAGGCGTATTTAGGCGCGTAGGAACGGGGGCATTGCGGGGCGCTGCCCCGCACCCCGCAAGGGGCAGTGCCCCTTGACCTCCACTTGGACATGTTGAGAAAGACTGTTCATCAACTCCGAGAGTGTAGAGAGGGCCGAAGCCCTCTCTACTTTCAATCAAATCCGGCGACCTGTGCGGCGGATTTGGCTTTCGCCCCGAGCATAAGCGAAGGCGAAAGCGTACCCGATCCGGTTTCCGCGCGAAAACACCACAGTGTTTTAGGAAACCGGTCCGTTTATATCGCGAGGAAAAGCCGCGCAGCGGATTTTTCTCGCACTTGTCAAAGGAGTTTCCATGAGCGAAAAAAA
>JAEVZE010000043.1 GCA_023392395.1 Bacillota bacterium | reverse complement strand
CCAGGCCCATCCAGCAGCTCGCCGCGGCGATCCGGCACGCGGCGGACGGCGACATGCAAATGGTGAGCGAGCCCCGGGGCGGTCATGACGTGCATACGCTGTATGTCGGGTTCAACAACCTCATGTCCACGGTGGATTCCCTGCTCAAGCGCATCGCGGCCGAGCAGGAGGAAAAGAGCAATTACAAATTCCAGCTGATCCAGGCGCAAATCAAGCCGCACTTTCTGTACAACACACTGGAAACCATCAAGTCGCTGATCGACCTTGAGATGAACGAGACTGCCAGCCAGTGCACCTCCGCGATGTCGACGTTCTACCGCCTTTCGCTCAACAAGGGCAGCGACATCGTCACCGTGCAGGACGAGGTGGAACTCAGCCGCCAGTACATGTACATCCAAAAGCTTCGGTACATCGAATACCTGGACTACTCTTTTGACGTGCCCGAATCCATGAACCAGTACCAACTGCCCAAGATGTCCCTGCAACCGATCCTGGAAAACGCGATCTACCACGGCATCAAAGAAAAGCAGGCGTGCGGCACAATCTTCGTCACCGGCCGCGAAGGCGAAGCAACCATCATCTTTTCCGTCACCGACGACGGCGCGGGCATGAACGACCGCGAGGTCGATCTGCTCAGGACCGCGATCAACCAGGAGTCCGCCGCGCCCTCTGAAAAGCTCAAATCGTTCGGCTTGGCCAGCATCAACCGCCGCATCAGGCTACTGTATGGCGAAGGATACGGCATCTCAATCGAAAGCCGCCTGGGCAGTTTCACAACGGTGACCTTGACACTGCCCAAACGGCCGTAAGGAGCAAAACGCATGAAAACCATCGGCATCGTGGAAGACGAATACTACTTCCGCCAGGCGCTCAAAAAATATATCTCCGAATACCCGGACGCCTATCAGGTCGTCTGCGAGGCGGGCAACGGCAAAACCGGCCTTGAGATGCTGCTCGCCCAGCAGCCGGACATCGCTTTGGTGGACATCACCATGCCGCTGATGGACGGCCTGGAACTGATCGATCAGGTGGTCGGTCGCGGCATTCCCACAAAGGTGATCATCGTCACCGGATACGGGGAATTCGGGTACGCAAAAAAGGCGATCCGCCTGAACGTCCGAGATTACCTGCTCAAACCATTGAGCAAGGAAGATCTGATGAAAAGTCTGGACCGCGTCAGCCAGCAGATCGACTTTGAAAAGATGACGCTGCCGGTGGATTCGAACGTCAGCCGCATGCTGTCCGAGCGGCTGGCGGAGCGGCTGATCTGGCACGGCGCGGACGACGACGAGGCGCGCCTTTTGATCCGGCAACTGAATTTTCCGACGGACGGCGTATTCATCGCCGCGCTGATCCACTGGGCCCCGGATGCTCCGGACGACAGCCCGGCAAGCGATTGGCGCGACCATGCGCGTTCCATCACCCGGACGCTGCCCGCTTTGATCCCCATGCATGTTCAGCATTTGGTCTGCGTCAGCGAAGAGTGTGGCGTCTGTCTGATCCTCAGGTTTCCGGAAGCTCCCGACGCGGAGCAAACGGCGCGGGCAGTATTGAGCGACTTGTCTCAAAAGCTCACCGAGCGCACGTTTACACAGCTGGTCATGGCTGTGGGCACGCCGCGCCGCGCGCCGGGCGAGCTGCGCGACGCGTACAAGGAAGCCCTGACGGTACAGCGGTATCACCTGTTCGAGGAAAACTGCGCGCTGAAATACTTCCTGTCAGAAGACGCGCAGCAGGCAAAGCTCTTGTTCACCCAGGCCGACCGGAGCCGTTTCAGCGCGCTTCTGCGCATGGCAAACACCGAAGCCGTGACCCGTTTCCTGGATGATTTTTTCCGCGGCGCATCGGCAGGCAGCCCGTCCAGAGACGCGGTCTTACTGGGTGTCGTGGAGATTTTGTCCACGGTGATGGAGTATGCCGGCTTTTCGCAAATGCCGCATACGTCGGACGTCCTGCCGCGCCTGGCTTCTCTGAGCCGCATCGACGCGCTGCACCAATATGTCGTCGACACCGCACTGCGGGCGCTCGACGCCACCGCGGGCGCCGAGGATCATACCGTCAGCGTTGTCCAAAGCGTCAACGAATACATCGAACGGAATTTCGCGGACCCCGTTCTCCGGCTCGGCATGATCGCCGACTACCACTACATCAGCGTGCAATACCTATGCTCGCTCTATAAAAAACAAATGCGCATGACCATCGGCGACTACATCTACCGGGTGCGCATGAACCACGCCAAAAAACTTCTTGACGACGGCGCGGAAAATATCCAGATCCTCGCCGCCTGCTGCGGGTACGACGACCCCAACTACTTTACCCGCTGCTTTCGCAAGGAGTTCGGCGTTTCCCCGCTGCGCTATGCGGCGCAGGCCAGAAAAAGACTGGATTAGCCGGAGGAAGCACCCCACGTGAGATCCGCCTAACCCGTTCTCAAAGTCCGTCAAGTGGGAATCCCTTCGCTTTCTGCCTCGATCCTCGCACGCTTTCTGGCGGCCCTGTTTGTGCATTGCCCTAGCCGAGCGGCCTGTGGTATAATGCGCCGGGAATCCATTTTAAGGAGGAGAGCATTCATGAAAACCGCTTTCATTCACGTTCCTGGTAAAACCACAACAAACGGGCGACTGCCCGCCACAAGGAGCGCATGGAATGAATGCTCGATTCCGGAAATTCCTGTCCTATTACCTGCCCTACCGCAGGCTGTTGACCTATGACATCCTGACCGCCGTCCTGTCCGCCGTCATCGCGCTAATGCTGCCGCTGGTCATCCGTTATGTGACGGGCGACGTACTGACGGGAGACCCCGCCGCGCTGCCCGGACGCCTGACCGAAATGGGTGCCGGGATGCTTACGCTGATCGCACTGCAGGCAGGATGTATCTACGTATACGACTACCTGGGTCACGCGATGGGCGCCATGATGGAGCGCGACATGCGCCAGGAATTGTTCGACCACTACCAGAGGTTGCCATTTTCGTTCCACGACGACCAGCGGCCGGGCGCGCTTTTATCCCGGTTGACCAACGACCTGCTAACCCTTGCGGAATTCTACCACCACGGGCCGGAGGACCTTTTGATCTACCTGGTCAAGGTGGTTGGCGCGCTTTCGATCCTGATGGCCATCAACCTGAAGCTGGGCCTGGTCGCGTTTGCCTTCCTGCCAGTGATGGCGCTGTTCGCGGTTCGATACGGGCGGCGTCTCAACGAGGTGTTCCGCAAAAACCTGGAGACCATCGCAAACGTCAACGCGCGGGTGGAAGAAAACCTGTCGGGCATCCGCGTGGTCAAGGCCTATGCCAATGAGGATCTGGAGCGGGAGAAGTTCCGCGAGGCGAACAATCAGTTCCTCACCGGGCGCAAGGCCATCTACCGGTTCGAGGCGTTTTTCTACGGCGGGCTGGACGCGGCTTCGCGGCTTCTGACCGCGGCGGTGGTGGTGTTCGGCGGCCTCATGATCGCCCGTGCCACGCTGACGCTGTCCGACCTGATCACGTTCCTCCTGTATGTCAACTACCTGGTGGAGCCCATCCCGCGACTGGCCTTCATCATGCAGCAGTATCAGGAGGGCATTGCCGGGTTTAACCGCTTCCTGGACATGATGGAAGTGCCCCCCGAGCCCGACTGCGAGCCCGGCGACGCGCCGGAGCGCCTGAAAGGCGAGGTGGAACTGAG
>JAEVZE010000443.1 GCA_023392395.1 Bacillota bacterium | reverse complement strand
CTTCGAGGGCGAATAGCGGGCTTTATCCATACAAACATAGCCGGGGCGCTACTGCGCTCCGGCTGTTTTTATGGAGTGAAAAGAATCCGCATTATTTGCCCGTGTAGGTCTCCACGATGAAGCGGGGCCTGCGCTTGACTTCGGTGTAGATCTTGCCCACGTAGGTGCCGATCAGCCCCAGCGCCATCAACTGCACGCCGCCGATTACCCATACGCTGACCATCAGCGACGCCCAGCCGGACACCGTCTGCCCGAGGCAGGCCTGGACGATCGCGTAGACCGCCATCAGGACGCCAAGCAGCGCAAACAATAAGCCCAGCGTGATCACCAGCTTGATGGGCTTGACGCTGAAGGATGTGATGCCCTCCACCGCGAACGCGAGCATCTTGCGGAGAGGGTACTTGCTTTCACCCGCCACCCGCTCGCCGCGGTCGTAGTACACCTTGTCACTCTTGAAGCCGAGCAGAGGCACCATGCCCCGGAGGAATAGGTTGACTTCTCCAAAGTCGTTCAGCGCGTCCAGCGCGCGGCGGCTCAACAGCCGGTAGTCCGCGTGATCGTCCACCACGTCCGCGCCCATAATTCGCATGAAGCGGTAGAACCCGTGGGCCGTGGCGCGCTTGAAGGCGGTGTCGGTCTCCCGCTTTTTGCGCACGCCGTACACCACGTCCGAGCCCTCGTTCATCTTTTCCACGAACTGCGGGATGGCGTTCACGTCGTCCTGCAGGTCCGCGTCGATGGTAACGATGGCGTCTGCCTTCCCTCGGACAGTCATCATGCCCGCCCACAGCGCGTTCTGATGGCCCGCGTTGTGCGCCAGTTTGAGCCCTTCCACCTGCGGGTAGCGCTGGGTCAGCGCCTGGATCACCTTCCACGTCTTGTCGCGGCTGCCGTCGTCCACCAGTGTTAGCCGGCTTGCCTCGTCGATCAAGCCGCCAGATGCCATTTCTTCCAGCAGCGCCACCAGCTTGGGCGCCGTAAAGGGCAACGCCTCTTCCTCATTATAGCAGGGTGTGATGATGTACAGAACGGGTTTCATATTTCCTCCTGTTTCTGCGAATTCAAAGGATCAGTGCTTCGTCGCAGGGGATCTTTTCGCGCAGGAGTGGTTGGTTTCCCTGTGGGAAACCAAGTCGCTTCGGGACCGCGCGATTCAAATGAATTTGAATCGTGCGCCTCCGCGTCGCCTTCCGCTCACTGTAGCGCTGCATTTCACGCCGAAGGCGTATCCCGAAGGGTCGCCTCGCTCCGGCTCCTTGCCCTGCATCAAAAATTTCTCCCTGCCTTGGAAGCATTGCTACTTTTCATTCGCATCATAGCCCGCGACTTGTCCGGCCTTTTCGCCCAGCAGCGCCTTAAGGCGCGCCCGGTCGCAGGTTGCGGACATCAGAAGCGTCAGATTGCCTTCGATCCACGCGTCCACTTCCGCCGGGATCACGAAGGTATCGCCCGCCGAGAGCGCCAGCGCGCCGCCTTCCCAGCCTACGATGCCGCGCCCTAGAGAAGTGATCAGCCGCATTTGGCCCTTTGGCAGAGCCATCCTGCCGGAAGCGTCCAGCCGCCACAGTTCAAAATTGCCGTCGCAGATGTAGATGGTTTCCTGCCCGCCGGGTCCCTCCAGCGGCACGCCGGAGAGCTGCGTTCCCGGCAGGGGCCTTGCCACCGCCAGCGCATCCTCCATGTGCAGCGCGCGCTTTTTACCGTCCGCTCCGGCGCGATTCCAGTCCCATAGCCGGTATGTCACGTCGGAGGACTGCTGGATCTCATACACCCGGATGCCGCCGCCCAGCGCGTGTACCAGGCCGTGGGGGATGTACAATACGTCGCCCGGCGAGACCGGCAGCCACGAGAGCGCATCCTCCAGCGTCCCGGACTGCACGGCCTGCTTGAGGTCCGTGCCCTCCTTCAGGCCCAGCACCAGCTTTGCGCCCTTCGGCGCGTCCAGGATCACCCACGCCTCGGTTTTGCCCAGTTTGCCATGGCGTCTGGCGGCGTAGGCGTCGCCCGGGTGTACCTGAACGGACAGCATCTCCCGCGCGTCCAGAAGCTTAACGAGCAGCGGAAAACCCGCCTCGTCCGCGAGGCCCGTCAGACGACTGCGGTATGTTTCATAGACCTCTTTTAGCGTCTTGCCCCTGAGTTCGCCGTTTTCCACGACGCTCTCAAGACCCGGCAGCGCCGAAACTTCCAGGCTCTCGCCGGTCAAGTCGTCCGGGATGGCCTTGCAGAACAGTTCGCGCAAGCCTTCGCCCCCCCAGGGGGTTTCGCCGCCGTGCCGGAAGGCGGGCCGCATCTTCATCGGGTACAAACTATCATTCCCCTTGCGTTCTTCCAATATAACCAGTACAATAATCCCATTGTAAGTTCTGACAGGGCTGTTGTCAAGGAGGGCGAATGGCGGTAAAGGATCGCGTCAGCGTGCGCGCGCTGGCGGAGTTCGCGCTGGAGAGCGGGGACCTCGCCCGGGAGGCGGACGCGCTGAACCGCATGCTGGAGGGGGCCGAGGGCCACCGGATGCTTCAGTCGGCCTATGCAGACGGCTTCAAGAGCGAGGTGGGCATCTCACTGACGGCAGACGTGGGTGGCCGGGCGCTGACGCTGTACGGGCGCATCGACGGCCTGAATGAGCGGACGGACCCGCCCATCGTCGAGGAGATCAAGACCACCCGGCTAACCCCTTCCATGATCCGGGAGAATGACTTCCCGGTGCACTGGGCGCAGGCGGAGCTGTACGCCCATATGCTGGCGGTGAAGCGCGGCTACGGTGCGGTGCGGGTGCGGCTGGTGTACCTGAATTTGAGCGGGGGCCGGGCGCGCTTTGAGCGGGAATACGAGGCGGAGGAGCTGGAGACGCTGTTTCTCCAGTACGCCGCGCCCTACGCGCAGTGGCTTTCCCACCTCGATGAATGGCAGGAAATCAGCCGCCCCACGATGACGGCGCTGAAGTTCCCCTTCGGCAGCTACCGGGAGGGCCAGCGCGACATGGCCTCCGCCGCCTACCGGGCCATCAAGGCGAAAAAGAACCTGATGGTCTCCGCGCCCACCGGCATCGGCAAGACCGCCGCGGCGCTTTTCCCGGCGGTCAAGGCGCTGGGGGAGGGGCTGATCACCCACATCTTCTACCTGACCGCCCGCGGCACCCAGCGGCGCGCGGCGGAGGACGCGCTGGAGCGGATGCGCGCGGGGGGTCTTGCAATCCGTTCGGTGGCCATCACCGCCAAGGAGAAGGCCTGCCCGTTTCAGGGCATCCCCTGCGATCCAGCCGCCTGCCCACGGGCAGTGGGCTACTACGACCGGCGGCGCGACGCGCTGACCGAGGCGCTGAAGCTTTCCAAGCTGGACGAAGAGGCCATCGCGCGGCACGCGGAGACCTGGTCGCTGTGCCCGTTTGAGTTGTCGCTGGACCTCTCCGAACAGGCGGACGTGATCGTCTGCGACTATAACTATGCCTTTGACCCACGGGTCCGGCTGAAGCGGTTCTTTCTGGACAAGGGCGAGTACGCGCTTTTGATCGACGAGGCGCACCATCTGCCGGAGCGTGCGCGCTCGATGCTGTCCGCCAAGGTGGAAAAGAAGGATTTTGAGGAGCTTCGCAAGGCGCTCAAGCAGGAAGAATTCGCCCGGAGCGCGTACGAAGCGCTGGGCGACATCTTGAAGGCGATGAAGAAGCTGGCGCTGGAATGCGAGGAGAGCGCGGCGCTGGAGGAGCCCCCGGAGGGGCTGTACCAGCCCATGCAGGACTTTCTGGAGGCGGCGCGGCCGCTACTGAGCGAGGGGCTGGCCGCGCACCAGCTGCTGTTTGACCGGTACTTCGAGGCGCTGGACTACCTCCGGGTCGCGGACCAGTTTCAGAAGGACTACCGTGCGCTGGTGGAGCCGGACGGGAAGAACCTGTCGGTCAAATTATGGTGCTACGATCCTTCCCGGGCGCTCCGGCAGGCGATGGGCCGGGTGCGCGCCAGCATCCTGTTCTCGGCCACGCTGTCGCCGATCGACTACTACATGCGCGCCTCGGGCTTATCCGCAGACGAGGGCGACGCCAGCCTGGAGCTGGATTCGCCGTTTCCCCGGGGGAACCTGCTGGCGATGCGCTTCCCGGTGGACACGCGCTTTGCATCCCGCGAGCGCACCGCGCCGCTGGTTGCCCGGGCGCTGAAGGAGATGTGCGAGGCGCGGCCCGGCAATTATCTGGCCTGCCTGCCCTCCTACGCCTATCTGAAGCTGACACTGAACCATTTTCTGATGCTGGGCGCGCGGGCGGAAGTGCTGGTGCAGCGCGGCGGCATGACCGATGCCCAGCGCGCGGCCTTTTTGGAGCGCTTCACCGAGTCGCCTTCGAAATCCATGGTGGCCTTCGTGGTGATGGGCGGCGTGTTCGCCGAGGGCATTGACCTGCCGGGAGAAAAGCTGATCGGCGCCGCGATCGTGGGCGTGGGCATCCCGCAGCCGTCGTTTGAACTGGAGGTTCTGCGCGCGCTGACCGACGACGACGAGGGTTCGGGCTTTCAAAACGCCTACGTCTACCCGGGCATCGAGCGGGTGCTGCAGGCGGCGGGCCGCGTGATCCGCACCGAGAAAGACCGGGGCGTAGTGCTGCTGCTGGACGAGCGCTACCAGGCTCCGGAGTATCGCAGGCTCTTGCCGCGCTTCTGGCGCGTCCGGCCCGCGGCGGACGAGAAGGCGCTGGGCGCTTTACTGCACACGTTTTGGGATGGGGAAGCGAAAGATTAGAAAAATGCCCACCGGTTCAACTTGGTGGGCGTTCAATCTGTTGACAAACATCGTCCTCTTTCCGATCGTTCCCGGCGACCTGTGCGCCGGGAACGTGTTTTCACCCCCAGTGCGCACACTGGGGGTGATACTATTTCCAAACATAAATTACTCGTTGCGTCGGTTCTTTTCGCGCGGTGCTGTGTCGCCTTCCGCTCAACGTAGCGCTGCATTTCACGCCGAAGGCGTATCCCGAAGGATCGCCTCGCTCCGGCTCCTTGCCCCGCATCGAAAATTCCTCGCCGCTTTGGAGTAATTAATGTTTTGCAATAGTATGAAAACAATACCGCAAGTCAGTGAGCCGCCCGGAAACCCCTCAGGGTTTCAGGCTCACGAAGTTTTCTTCCTTTAACAGCAAAAAGCCCTCGGGGATTTTTGCTGTTACTTCTCTGTTGGCCACAGTGCATCCGGGTATTTGCCTGCGTCCTTCAGCCCTTCGATGGCTCGCCGCACGCCGGGCAGGTCCTCCATGTAGGTGACGCCGTACCACTTCTCGTCGCAGGGCAGCACCCGCACGGCGGCGCGCTCTTGCTCGATCAGGCGGTTGACCACGTAGGGCAGGTAGTATTCGCAGCGCAGCGGGTTCTTGGGCAGGTTTTCCCGGAGGAACGGCGCGAAGTATTCCTCAATCGAGTCCATCATCGACGCGCCGAAGCCCCACATGTTCATCGAAACCGGCGTGCCCGCGGGCAGATTGACCCAAGTTTCGCCGTCCTCGGTGTAGGCTGCGCCCAGGGGAGCGGGGCGGATCTTCGTGCGCTCGACCACGCCGGTCAGAAGGCCGTCCCGGACGCTGCATACGCCCCGGGACACCGTGCCATTTTCGGTCAATGTGTTTTCAATGCGATAGCCGCACATCGCGTGCTGGCTGGACTGACCATCCCTCAGCGCCTCGTGGATCGCCGTAAACGCGCCCGCGCCGTAGTAATCATCCGCGTTGATGGCTGAAAAAGGTCCGTGAATCTTCGACTTGGCGCACAGTACCGCGTGGGCCGTTCCCCAGGGGCGAATGCGCCCCTCCGGGGGCGAAATGCCCTCCGGCAGCGCGTCCAGCCGCTGTTCGGCGTAGTGGAGATCGACGCTGGAGGCGAGGCGGCTGCCGATCGCCTCATGAAAGTCCGGCTCCATGCCAGGCGCGATCACGCAGACCACCCGTTCAAACCCTGCCTGCACGGCGTCGTAGATCGAATAATCGATGATGCTGTGGCCGCGATCGTCGATGGGGGCCAGCTGTTTGAGCCCGCCGTATCGGCTGCCCAGGCCCGCCGCCATGATGAGCAGCGCAGGTCTGTCCATGCGCAACACTCCCACTTTTTTGTTCCAATTCTCCTATTATACTATGCGAATACGCTGGATGCAAGTACACAAAAACGCGGTGAAGCGTATAAAAAGCGGACTCGAGCGAGAGCTCAGGTCCGCGATACCATGGATTGTCCTTTATTCGCAGCCGCAGTCCATGCCGTGCTTGACGCGGTCGTGCTCCTCGGCGCGTTTGCCGTTGTTGAACCGGTCCAGCGTGCCCACCAGGTACCCGGTGATGCGCCGGATCCTGTGAAACGGCACAGAACCGAAGTCGTAATCGATGTCCACGTACTCGCCATCCACGCGGATGTCCATCCCCAGCGGCTCGCGGCCGTATTTCTCGCGCGCGTGCGCGATGTATGCGTCAATTTCTTCCTGGGGCAGCGTGCCGTTGACGAGATGTACGTTGATGCTCATCTGGATCGACCTCCTTTGTACTGAGCACCATTATACCACCAATATCTGGGGCGTAAACAGTCAAACACCACAAAATATGGGCTTCAATCTCTTTTTCAGGCGGGCGAAGGATCGCCGCCCACGCGGATTACCATGAGGCCCAGAAGCACCAGCAGACTGCCCGCCGCCCTTGGCAAAGAGAACGCGCCGGAGACAACCGCGTCCAGCGCCAGCGCCGTGGCCATCTGGCTGACGAACGCTACCAGCGTCAGCCGGAGCGTGGAGATCTTCAGCGCCACCACCGACGAGAGCATCACTACGCCCACGCCCAGCGCGCCGCCCATGTACATGAAGAGGTTTGCGCCGCCCTCGGGCAACGCAAAGCGCTCGCCCGCCAGCAGCATGGCCAGCGCGCACACGACAAGACCCACCCAATAGTTGTTGAAAGTCGATCGGCCCAAACCGATGCGCGCGCCTGCCTGCGCATTGAGCATGCGCCCGACCACGACACCCGCGCCGGACAGCGCGGCAAAAAGCTCCATCATCCCCATATCCTCCTCAGCCCAGCGTCATCACCCAGATGCCCGCGGCAATCAGCGCCATCCCCGCCGCCGTGCGCAGGCGAAAGCGCGCCTTTTTCGCACCCAGAAGGCCGAATCCGTCGATCAGCGCGGAAACGGCGGTCTGGCCCAGAAGACCCAGTGCCAGCGTGGCCGATACGCCAATGGCCGGTGCGGACATGTTGGTGAACACCGTGGAAACCGCGCCCACCGCGCCGCCCAGGTACAGTGTCAGGGGCATGCCGCTCCGGATAAAGGGTTTTTCACGCCGCAAAAGCATCCATAAAAGCAACACGCCGAGGCCTACCATATGGATGATCACCGCCGCGGCCCAGCTGCCCCAGGCGGCGGACAATTGCCCGTTCATCAGGATCATCACCGCGATCATCACGCCGCTGAGCGCCGAAAGTATGTCCATTGTCACCGCCTCCGCCTCCATCATAGCCGATTTCGCTTGCGGCGAGGTATGACATATGTCATAATGGATTTTAAAAAGGAGGGATGCGCGTGCAGCGGGTTTTGGATCCGGCGCGCCTTACGCGATACCTGAAGGAGACCAATTTGGAGGAGCTTGCCGCCGACTACCCGGCTGCGCTCTACCGCTGCCCTGCGGGAAAGGACATCGCGCGGCAGGGGGAGCCGCTGACCCACCTGTACATGTTTGTGGAGGGGCGGGCAAAGGTCGTCCGGTTGATGGAGAACGGCCGGACGATGCTGCACGCCTTTTACCGGGGCGTGTCGCTGCTCGGCGACCTGGAGCTGTGCCGGGGCGACCTGACGGCCCGCACCAGCGTGCGCGCCGTCACCGACGCCTGGCTGATCGGCTTCCCGCTGGAGGGCAGGCGCGAGGCGATGCTGCGCGATGCGCGGCTTTTAAGGCTGATGAGCGGGGAACTGGCGATCAAGCTGGAGCAGGCGTCGGAGTCCGCTGCGCAGAACCTCCTGTATCCGCTCAGCGACCGGCTGATCACCTACATGCACGAGGCGCAGTCGGGCGGCGTGTTTTCCGAAAGCCTGACGGGTACCGCGGAATTGCTGGGCGTCAGCTACCGGCATCTTTTGCGCACGCTGCGGGACTTTGAGCGGGCGGGACGCATCCGGCGCGTGCGGGGCGGGTACCGCCTTGGGGAAACGTGAACCACGATTGTTATTTCTCTGGGCGCGCTTGACAAGCCTGTCCGTCATATCCTATAATTCTGATAATTCACATATGAATTAGTGAGGGGGGGCGGTCGCGATGCATGTACAAAAACCGAAGTTCTATTTTTCAGGCGAGCGAATGCGCCCGGCGCGACCGGCGGCCGTTTGCGAATGACCTGAAAACATAGAAAAGAGGGAAGACCATGTCTGAATACCGCTTTGAGACCCTGCAGATCCACGCCGGGCAGGAGACGCCCGATTCCGCAACCGACGCCCGCGCGGTGCCGGTATACCTGACCAGCTCCTACGTGTTCAAGGATTGCGCCACCGCCGCGGGCCGCTTCGGCCTTTCGGAGGGCGGCAACATCTATTCGCGCATCATGAACCCCACGTCGGACGCCTTTGAGAAGCGCATCGCTGCGCTGGAGGGCGGCGTCGCCGCGCTGGCCACCGCCTCGGGTGCCGCGGCGGTCACCTACGCGATCCAGAACATCACCCGCGCGGGCGATCACATCGTGGCAGACCACGCCATCTACGGCGGCACCTACAACCTGTTCGCGCATACGCTGAAGGAGTTTGGCGTTGACACCACCTTTGTCAATGGCCTTGACCCCCAGAATTTCGAAAAAGCCATCCTGCCCAACACCAAGGCGATCTTCATCGAGAGCCTGGGCAACCCCAATTCCAGCATCATCGACGTGGAAGCGGTGGCTGAGATCGCCCACAAAAACGGCATCCCGCTGATCGTGGACAACACCTTCGCTACGCCCTACCTGTTCCGGCCCATTGAGCACGGCGCGGACATCGTGGTGCACTCGGCGACCAAGTTCATCGGCGGCCACGGCGCGGCGATCGGTGGCGTGCTTGTAGACGGTGGCAAGTTCGATTGGGCGAAGAGCGGCAAGTTCCCGGGGCTGTCCACGCC
>JAEVZE010000433.1 GCA_023392395.1 Bacillota bacterium | reverse complement strand
TCCTTGATCAGCGCCTGCGCGATCGGGTAGGCGGTGTCGATCGGGATCGCGAAGCCCAGGCCTTCAAAGGACACGCCGTCGAACTGGCTGCCGGCGTACTTCAGGGTGTTGATGCCGATCAGGCGGCCGCTGACGTCGAACAGGCCGCCGCCGGAGTTGCCGGCGTTGATCGGGGCGTCGTGCTGGATGTACTTGATGTCGCGGGTGGTGTTGTCGCCGTCGACTTCACGCTCAAGGGCGGAGACGATGCCGCTGGTCACGGTGTTGGCCAGCACCTCGCCGCCGGGGTTGCCGATGGCGATAGCGGTCTCGCCGACCACCAGGTCCTTGGAAGAGCCAAGGTCAACGGGCACGAGCTTTGCGGCCAGGGCTTCATCGTTGATCTTCAGAATCGCCAGGTCCGTGGAGCTGTCCGTGCCAATCAGCGTGGCGTCCGCCTTGTCGCCGGAGGGCATCAGGATCTGGAAGCTGGAGCCCTGCTCGATCACGTGGTTGTTGGTCAGGATGTAGCCGCCTTCCGCGATGACCACGCCGGAACCTTGGGCGATCATGTCCTCGGTGGTCTTGCGGGTCTGCGGGTCCCAGTTCTGATTGTTGGTGATGATGCCCACCACCGAGTTGACCGTCTTCTGGGCCACGAAGATGGCGGGGTTGGTGTCGGTGACGGTGGCGGCCGCCACGGTCTGGGTTGCGGTGGTGTTGCTCTCAGCCATGACGCCGCTGAGCATCATGCCCGCGACCATTGCCACGGAGAGCGCCATTGCCAGTACTGCCAAGCGAATCGCTTTGCTTTTCATCTTGAAAACCTCCTCTTTTGGTCTCTGGACATATCATAGCAAACAATTTCCGATAAAATATGAACGGATTTAAAACAATGCGCGGGAATTTTCCAGCGACGCGGGCAAACGGTTTAGCCGATTTCACCGCGCCCTTCTGGCCTTGAGGCGCTTGATACCAATTCCAAACATTAATTCGTCGTTGCGGCGGTTCTTTTCGTGCGGGGCTGTGTCGCCTTCCGCTCAACGTAGCGCTGCTACGCTTCGCTCCGGCTCCTTGCCCCGCATCGAAAATCCCTCGCCGCTTTGGACAAATTAATGTTTTATATTGGTATGACTTGAGCAAATGATATGGTAGAATGGCGTAGATATGGAAGGGATTCATTTTAACACAATTGCCGGTCGGCTTCATGAGCCGTTTTCGAGGAACATCCAATCTTTGGATGCGCTTGACGCGATGAGCGGAGATTGGCACAGGAGGCGTTGCGATGACCAATTTTGACGAGGCAGCCCTGACATGGGATACCCCAATGCGCCGTGAAAGGGCGCTCGCGCTGGCGGAAGCGATCCGGGAGGCCTGGGGCGTCGCTCCGCGTACCGCGCTGGATTTTGGCTGTGGGACAGGCCTTTTGACCTTTGCGCTTTGCCCATATATCTACGAAATCAGCGGGTATGACCCTTCCAAGGAGATGGGGCGGATTTTTGAGGCCAAGCGGTCAATGTGCCAGGCGGACAATGTGCGGCTGGTCACCCAGGCGCAGATGCGAGAGCATGCCTATGATGTGATCTTCAGTTCCATGGTGCTGCACCACATTCGGGATGTGCGCTCCGAGACCCAAGGTCTTGCCAGGCGGCTTACGCCGGGGGGCCGGTTTATCTGGATCGATCTTGACGAGGACGACGGTTCCTTCCACGCGAGCGAGCCCGGCTTCGACGGCCACAACGGGTTTTCAAGAAGCGAAGTTCAGGAAATTCTGGAAGACGCGGGCTTTCGCGAAATCTCCGTGCAAACCGTCTACCGGGGCGAAAAGGTGGTAGATGGTAGGTCGGTGCCGTATTCGCTGTTCATGGGGGTTGCGCAATAACCTCTCTGTCTGCCGCCGCCGCGCTGATCCTGATGATGAACGCGAACATTTTACCGATTCTCCATTGACGGGGGAGCCGGAGAAGCGTACAATACTCGGGATAACATAAAGGGCGGTGACGAGCTTGAGGCCCATTCGCGGTGCGGTTTTCAGCGCGGACGGTGCGTTCCACCCACTGGAACTGTTGGTGGAAGGCGGCAAGGTTTTCAGCGCCGGGCGCAGTGTTCCCTCCGACCATCCGCTTTCATCCGATCGATATTTCATCATTCCCGGTTTCGTTGATGTTCACGTACATCTTCGAGAACCGGGATTTTCTTATAAAGAAACGGTCGCGGCGGGCACCCTGGCCGCCGCCCGCGCGGGCGTGACGGCGGTGGTGACGATGCCCAACGTCTCCCCCGCGCCGGACAGCCGCGAAGGGCTGGAAGCGCAGCTCGCCATCCTCCGGCGGGATGCTCGCGTTCGGGTCTTCCCCTGCGGGAGGATCACCAGGGGGGACGCTCTATCGGACATGGAGGCAATCGCACCGGACGTAATCGGCTTCTCCGACGACGGCCGCGGCGTGCAGGACGGCGATCTCATGGAGCGCGCGATGATGCTGGCCAAACGGCTGGACAAGCCCATCATCGCCCATTGCGAGGACGAGTCCTGCCCCAAGGATTCTCCGGAATCGGAGTGGCGGCAACTGGAACGGGACCTGAAGTTGGCCGAAAAGACCGGCTGCCGCTACCACGCCTGCCACCTGTCCACGGCGGAATCCGTCCGGCTGATGCGCGCCTACAAGGCGCGGGGCGCAGACATAAGCTGTGAGACCGCGCCCCACTACCTGATCTTCTCGGACGAGGATGTTGAGGATTCCGGGCGCTTTCGGATGAACCCGCCGATCCGGACGCGGGCCGACCGGGAGGCGCTGATCGAAGGACTGATGGACGGCACCATCGACATGATCGCCACCGACCACGCGCCCCATTCAGTGGAAGAAAAATCCCGGGGCTTCGCTGGCAGCCTCAACGGCATCGTAGGGCTTGAGACCGCGTTCCCGGCGCTGTATACCCATCTGGTGCTGCCCGGCCTGATCCCGCTGGAACGACTTTTGACCGCCATGTGCCTGGCCCCCCGGCGGCGCTTCGGGGTCCCGGGCGGCGTCCAGCCGGGCGACGAGGCAGACCTCGTGGTCCTGGACCTTGCGGCGGAGCGGATGGTGGACCCGGCGGAATTCCGTTCCTTGGGCCGCTCGACGCCCTTTGAGGGCATAAAACTCACGGGCGAAGCGGTGATGACGATGGTTCAGGGCCGCGTGGTCTGGCAAAAGGAGGGATTCTCATGGTGAGCCGGGTGCTGGAAAATGAAAAACTCGCCCGGAACGTGATGCGCATCAGGCTTACGGGGGATACCGGCCTTTGCGCGCCGGGTAGGTTTGCGCACCTGAGCGTTCCGGGCTTCTACCTGCGCAGGCCGCTTTCGCTGTGCGACTGGGACGGGGACAGCTACACCTTGGTGTACAAGGTGGTGGGCGAGGGTACGGCGGCAATGGCCGAATGGAAGCCGAGCTTTGAAACCGATGCAATGGTGGGCCTGGGGCGCGGCTATGATCTGGACGCATTCGGGGAGAGGCCGCTGCTCATCGGCGGCGGCTCCGGCGTACCGCCGCTGTACGCGCTGGCAAAGGTGCTGGTGGCACGGGGCAAAAAGCCTGTGGCGGCGCTGGGCTTCAATGCCCCGGACGAGGTCTTCATGCAGGAAGACTTTTCCCGGCTGTGCGAAACGAGGCTGGCGGTGGGCGGCTATGTGACGGACATCCTGGGTGGCCTTGACTGCGATTCTGTCGCCGCCTGCGGCCCGGAACCGATGCTGAGGGCGGTTTACCGCGCGGTAGACCTGCCGGGCCAATTCAGCTTCGAGGCCCGCATGGCCTGCGGCGTGGGCGCGTGCATGGGCTGCA
>JAEVZE010000389.1 GCA_023392395.1 Bacillota bacterium | reverse complement strand
CTTTGAAAAGTCCACACGCCGCCTGGATACCCGCGCGATCAGCGATTTTTCACCGCCGATGGAGAGCATGATGCCGGTAGGAAAGGCGATCACTTCCGATTCATACCCGAACGCGCGGCAGATGTGCTGCGCGGTTTCCTCGGCCCGATAGGTTTCGCCGCCGTTTCCCAGCATCAGCTGGGCGGCCAATCGCGCCACCCTTGCCACTTGATTGAGCGTCTCCAGGTCGTCCTGCACGCGCATCCCTCCCGGCGCATTCATTATCCCCGAACGCAAGGGTTGTGTCAATATGCATGGGACAATGAAAAAGGGCGGCCACGCGCCTTCCGCATGGAAAAGGGCGCACGCCTCTTGGCGGACGCCCCGTTTTCCCACAATTATTATAACGCAATCCGGCGAAAACAACAAGACTGTTCTTTTAGCCGGAATCGTGTTACCCTATGCCTACTCTGAAGAGAAGGGGCGTTGAGCGATTGACCAACCATGAGCATGCGCTGCAGCAGGAAAAAGAGCACCTCGCGCAAATCCTCGGCATCGCGCGCGGACAGCTTCTGGCTGCAGAGCGCGACGGGGCGCAGAACGATTTGGCGATTGCCGAATCCCGGCAGGAATTGCGCGAGCAAACCGAGCAAATGTTCGGAAGCCTCTGGTCTTCGGAAGGTTTCGAGGAGCTGGCGAACCTGAACCAGTTCGCGCAGCCGCTTTCCGTGCGCGAAACCGGGCGCAAAATGCAGCTCGAGCTGATTCAGGCGCTCCGGAACATGTGCGACACCCCCTATTTCGCCCGCATTGACATGACCTACGACGACGGCGGCGATACCGAACGGGTGTACATTGGGCGCGCCACCTTGAAAGACGATTTGACCCACGAGCTCTACGTGCACGACTGGCGCTCGCCCATCGCCAGCGTGTTTTACCGCTTTGGCACGGGCCGGGTGTTCTACGACGCGCCGGGCGGACGGTACGACTGCGAGATGACGCTAAAGCGCCAGTTTGAGATCAAGCGCGGCGCGCTCGAATACTTCTTCGATGCGGACGTTACAATTGAGGACGGTTTCCTGCGCAGCATGCTCTCCCAGAACGCTTCACCGCGCATGAAGGCCATCGTGGAAACCATCCAGCGCGACCAGGACCTCGCCATCCGCGATACCGAGCACGAACTGATGATGGTGCAGGGCGCGGCGGGCAGCGGCAAGTCCTCCATCGCGCTGCACCGCGTGGCGTATCTGATGTACGAGGGGTTGGCCTCCCCGCTGTCCGCGGGCGACATTCTGATCCTGTCGCCTAACCAGCTGTTTGAACGCTACATCCGCGAGGTGTTGCCTGAATTGGGCGAGCGCAGCGTTGGATCGGCGACGCTGGAGCAGCTGCTCTCAAAAACCCTCCATGGCGCGCGGATTGAAACGCGGGGCGAGCGGTTTGAGCGGCTGTACCGGACGGATTCCCAGACCGAAAAGGCGCAGATGCGCGAAATGATGGCGTTCAAATCCTCCGAGGCGTTCCTTCAGGTGCTGGATCGGTTTATGAAGGAGCTTCCGCGCCGCTGGATCGATTTTCAGGATGTGTGCTACGGCGGCCGAACCATCGCCACCCGACAGCAGCTGAAGCAACGGGCGCTGCGGAGCGAGGACACAACGCCGCTGGCCGTCCGGCTCCGGCGCATGGAGATGTCGCTGTGGGACGGCATCCACACGCGGAAACCAACGCGCATGACCAAGCTCGCCGGGTACGTGCACCGCGATTCCCGGCACGCGCTGGAAATCGATGCGTGTGCGCGGGCCTACTCCATTTTGGAATGCGCGGCGCTCGACCGGCAGATCCGGTCGTTTACCCGGCTCGACCTCCGCGCGCTGTACGTCCGGCTGATCTCGGACGAGCGGGCTTTCCGGCGGCTGGCAAGCGGACTGGAACTCCCCGGGAACTTGACGGAAATCCTGAAGCGCACTCGAAAGGCGCTGGCCGGGGACGCCCTGCCGCTGGAAGATGCGGGCGCGATCGCGTACCTCAAGCTCGTCGCCGAAGGATCAAGCCGCTGGGCGCGCATCCGGCAGGTCGTGGTGGACGAGGCGCAGGATTACGATCCGTTGCAATACGCGATTTTGAACCGGCTGTTCCCCCGTGCCCGCTTCACGGTGCTGGGCGATGTAAATCAGGCGCTGGACCGGAAGGTGGACAGGTCGCTGTACGACCGGATCGCCGCCATCCTGAACCGCAAGAGCGCCCTCATGGTGGAACTGAACAAGAGCTTCCGCTGCACGCGCGAGATCCTGTCCTTCAGCCTTCGGTTTTTGGACGACCCTGGGGACATCGTGAGCTTCAACCGAAGCGGCGAAGCACCGGGCGAGCACGCCGCGCCGGGCCTTGCGGAAATGATCCGTCTGATCGAAGGCGAAGTCGCTATGTGCCGGGCGCAGGGTATGAAATCCATCGCGCTGATCACAAAGACCGCGCGGGACGCGCGGAAGTGGCACAAGATGCTCAAGCAGATGCTGGATGTGACGCTGATCGACTCCGAAATCTCTGGCGAGACCACGGGCGCGTTCGTCATCCCTCTGCAACTGTCCAAGGGCTTGGAATTTGACGCGGTGCTGGTGCTGGACGCGGACCGCTTCCAGGCGGACGGCGACAAGCGGCTTTTGTACGTGGCGTGCACCCGCGCGCTGCACCGGCTGAATCTCTATTCTCTGAACGCGCAGGCGGAAGGGGGCGGGAACGCATGACGTATCAGACAATCCGCCGCGCGCTGGCGGAGATCCTGGGACAGGATGAGGCGATGATTTCGCCCGAGACAAAGCTATGGCGCTCGGTAGACATCGTCAGCCTTTCAAAGCTGATCATCGCCTGCGAGCGCCGTTTCAAGATCACCATTCACGACGAGTACGTGCCTGGCTTTGCCCGCGTGCGCGACCTTGTCAAGTACGTCGAGCAGCGCATCTCAGACGGCCGGGATGATTACGCGCTGCCGTCCGATACCGCGCGCGAGGCCTGGTATTACGAGTGACCCAGCCAGTATCGCCAGGCGTTGGCCCAGAGCGCTAAAAATCCGCAAGGCGGCTTTTCAACGCAAAAGAATAGGCTCGTCGAAATCCTGAAATTCCGAGGAATTTCCGGGCGGCCTGCTGACTCATGATATTGTTTCATCAACCAGCGTGCGCACTGGTTGATAAAACACGTTCCCGGCGCGCTTGTCGCCGGGAACGATTGATGGTACGGTATGGTTGTCAATAGCCTAAGCCATCGCCGTCAAGCGTTGACCAACTCCGGCGCGTTCGCATCGAGGTACTCCAGGTACTCGTCGTAGCTCTCGCGGCGGTCGATCAGCTGTCCGGGCAGGATCTGGATCACACGGTTCGCCACCGTCTGCATCACCTCATGATCCCGCGAAGTAAACAGCATGGTGCCCTTGAATTCCACCATCCCCTCATTCAGCGCGGTGATGGCCTCAAGGTCCAGGTGGTTGGTCGGCTCGTCCATGATCTGCACATTCGCGCCCGAAACCATCATCTTGGCCAGTATGCAGCGCACCCGCTCGCCGCCGGAGAGCACCTTGGCCTGCTTGGTCGCTTCCTCCCCGGAAAAGAGCATGCGTCCCAACCAGCCGCGAACCGTGACCTCGTGCTTATCCTCGGAGTACTGCCTCAGCCAGTCGATCAGCGTCAGTTCCACGCCGTTAAAATACTCTGCGTTGTCGGCAGGGAAATACGCCTGCGAGGTGGTGACGCCCCACGTAAAACTGCCCTCGTCGGGTTCCAGTTCGCCCATGAGGATCTGGAACAGCGTCGTCCTCGCCTGCTCGTCCTTGCCCGCAAAGGCAACCTTGTCACCCGGCCGCACGATGAAGCTGACCTTGTCCAGCACCTTGCGACCGCCGATGGTCTTGGAGATGCCGTTGACGGACAATACGTCGTTGCCCACCGGCCTCGCCTGTTCAAAGTGGACGAACGGGTAGCGGCGGGAGGACGGCGTGAAATTCCCCATTTGAAGGTTGTCCAGTAGCTTTTTGCGGGAGGTCGCCTGGCGGGATTTTGAGGCGTTGGCGCTGAACCTTCGGATGAACTCCTCCAGATCCTTGGCCTTTTCCTCGTTGCGCTTGCGCTGGTCCCGCGCCTGGCGGGCGGCCAGCTGGGTGTACTCGTACCAGAAGTCGTAGTTGCCCACGTACATCTGGATCTTGCCGAAGTCGATGTCCACGATGTGGGTGCACACGTGGTTCAAAAAGTGGCGGTCATGGGACACCACGATGACCGTGTTGGGGAAATCCATCAGGAAATCCTCCAGCCACTTGATGGCGTGCATGTCCAGGTTGTTGGTCGGCTCGTCCATCAGCAGGATGTCCGGCGCGGCAAACAGCGCCTGCGCCAGCAGCACCTTCACCTTGCGCGGACCGTCCAGCTGGCTCATGTTCAGGTTATGGTATTCGCCGGTAACGCCCAGGCCGTTTAAGAGCGTCTCCGCGCCCGCCTCCGCGTTCCAGCCGTCCATTTCGGCAAACTCGCCCTCCAACTCCGCCAGCTTTACGCCGTCCGCGTCGCTGAAGTCCGCTTTCTGGTACAGCCTCTCCTTTTCCATCATCACCTGGTACAGCCGCTGATGGCCCATCAGCACGGTTTCCAGCGCCGTGTGCTCGTCAAAGGCGAAGTGATCCTGCCGCAGCACCGCCAGGCGCTCGCCGGGCTTGATGGTGATGTCGCCCTTCGTGGGCTCAATCTCGCCCGAAAGAATTTTGAGAAACGTCGACTTCCCGGTGCCGTTGGCGCCGATCAGGCCGTAGCAGTTGCCCGCTGTGAACGACACATTGACATCCTTGAACAGTTCCCGCCCGCCGTATTGAAGGGAAATTCCCTGTGCGCTGATCATGTTTTACTCCTTTTCCGATTGGAACAAAGCCATTCCGTGTTTTGAAACAAACCTGAACGGAGGCTGCAGCGCTATGGCTCCTCTTCCATGCTCTTCAAAGCCTCCACAAATTGCTTGGCGACCCTGGGCGACCGGCCGCCACGCTCGATGGCGCACCGCTCCGCCATCAAGTCGAGATCCGAAATGTCCCGGACGCCGTACTGCTGCGCGAGCGCACGCACAATCGAAAGATACTGCGCCCTGTCCGGCTTCAGGAAGCTGACGGCCAGCCCGAACCGCTGGGACAGCGAGACCTGCTCCTGAATGGTCTCGTTGCGGTGGATTTCGTCGTCGCCCCTGTCTGAGAACTTTTCACTCACGATGTGCCGCCGGTTGCTGGTGGCGTAGATGGCCACGTTGGCCGTCCTGGCCGACGCCGCGCCCTCCAGAATCGCCTTCAGCGCGCCGATTTCCTCACTGTTTTGGGCAAAGGAGAGGTCGTCAATGAACAGGATGAACTTCAGGGGATTCCCCATAAGGCTCGAAACGACCGCCGGGATGTCCATCAGCTGACTTTTGCGGATCTCGATCAGCCGTAGGCCCTTTGCCGCGTATTCGTTCACGACCGCCTTGATGGTGGAGGACTTGCCCGTCCCCGCGTCCCCATATAGAAGCGCGTTGGCCGCGGGCTTTCCGGAAAGGAGCGCCCTCGTGTTGTCGACGACGGCCTTCCGCTCCCGCTCATACCCCTTGAGGTCTATCAGCCGGACCGGATCGGGGCACCGCACCGGCACGATTTCGGCGTTGACGACGGAGAACATGGTATGCGCAGCGAACATGCCGAATCCCGAGACGCAGATATTTTGGAGCAGGCGCTCGTAGTCAGCCGAAAAGTCCGCCTCCCGGGTTTTCCACTCCGGAAGATAACCGGGATAGCTGATGGCGTCTTTCACTTCCCGGCCTGTGAGAAGCGCAATTTCCCGCAAAATCGCAAGTTCGTTCGCAAGGCTCTCATCCAAAATGGGATCGACCACCTCTTTGCGGGCGCGCCTGAGCACATAGAAGTTTTCGTCCGAGGCGATGCGGCTCCAAACGCAGTCGGTCAGGTTTCCGCCTTCCCGGAACAGGCTGGACGCAAAACTTGAATAGGCGGTCAGCTTCTCCGCCATGCTTCCGGACATCTCCAGCAACGCGGGCAGCTTGCCCAGGGTTTCGTCCAGCAGCAGATTGCGGAAGATGACCAGCGAATGCAGTTTTTCGTTCAGGGCCGTGAGGTGCTCCAAATGGATCTTTCCCTTCCGCCTGTCGTAGCCTTGCGAGCGGGTTCCGCATTCGCCTGAACCTCGCACGCCAGGCCACCATATAGTATAAACCCGCGAAGTAAAGGAAACAAGCGGCTGCAAGGCCTCGCAGGTGCATTCTGGGTGAAGAATCAGGCAGAGCTCCGTAGAAAGCGTTCATCTCACCAAGCAAAGAAAAATCCGCCCCTTTCGGGACGGACAGACCATCAACAAAGCCCCGAAGGGATTCCATCATTTCCGGCGACAAGCGCGCCGGAAATGCGTTTGTTCTCCCAGTGCGCACATTGGGAGAACAAACAATACCATAAGTCAGTGCGCCGCCCGGAAATCTCACGGGATTTCAGGCGCACGCAGTTTTCCCTTACGCATCGAAAAAACCGAAGGGTTTTTTGATGCTCAGACCCGCCCCTTTCGGGACGGATTTCCCCGCGAAAGTCAACCACCTTAAGGAATCGCGTCAAGAAAGGAATCTTACGTCGATAGAGCCGTTGGTGGTGTGCACGGAGAGCGATTTTGCGCCGCCGGTGCTGTTCGTCAGATTGCAGGACCCGTTCACGGTGCCCGCGTTCACAGTGTAGTCCTGCGCGCTGCCCTGAACCGAGCCGGAAATGGAGCCGTTGGTCGTGGAAATCGTAATCGAGCCGTTGGCGGCGATGCCGCCCAGCTGGATCTGTCCGTTCACGCCGGAGGCGGTGATGGAATCGGCCGTGAGGCCGCCCAGCACGATCTGGCCGTTGACGGTTGAGACAACCGCTCCTCCGGTGGCACTGACGTTGTTCAGGCGGATGTCGCCGTTGGTGGTGGAGGCGCGCATCGAACCCGCCAATTGCTCCTCCGCGGTGATGGAGCCGTTGACCGTACCGAGCGCAAGGTCGCTTCGGAAGCCCGCGGGCAGCGCGACGGTGACATGGGTATCCGGGTGCCCCCACTGGATGCCGATGCGCTCGTACCACTTGCGGTTGTTGACGTAGCGCATGGTCAATTTTCCGCCGTTGTCGACGCCCAGGTCATAGCGGTCCTTCTGGCTCTCGTAATACGTGATGACGATGTTCTGGTCCGAGGAGCGCGCCAGCACAATCGAATTGTTCTCGTCGCCAATCTCAAGCGCCTTCACCTTGTCAGCCGCGACGACGAACTGCATTTGTTCAAAATCCGTCTGACCGCTCAATTTCTGCGGATCAAAACCAACCGATGCAAACGCGATCGCGCCCAGGGCAATGCCCGCCACGAGTAAGATCGCACCGAGAACCGTCATAGTTTTTTGCATATTACATAGCCCCTTTCCGGATCAGTATGGATTTCATGCGACGCCCGGTGTCGGCCATCAGGCGGCCCGCCTGGCGCGCTGCCAGCACCGCGGGTTGGAACAGGAGGATTGCGGAACCGATCAGCGCGAGCCCCGCGCCCAGGTTGAGCAGCGTTCCGGTCATGCCGGTCATGAACGGAACGGTGGCGACTCCGGCGAGCCCGCCCACGCCAAACGCGATCACGATCACCCACAGCACCGCGATCAGCGACCAAATCACCACGAAGAAGGCCAGCACCAGCACTACCGCCGCAATCAGCAGAGGCAGCCACACGGGCGAGCCGAGCACCAGCAGCACGATCGTGCCGGCGGACAGCTTCCGGGATCCACGCGCGCGGATCAGGGTTGTGAACGGCGCGTCCTGCAGGATCTGCTCCGCGATGACGCCGATCGGCTCCATGCCAAGG
>JAEVZE010000315.1 GCA_023392395.1 Bacillota bacterium | reverse complement strand
ACATAGCACAGTTCGTTGGATGTCGCAAACTTGTCCAGAATGGACGCATCGGCGGGGAGGTTTTGTTCGAATGACGTTTCGTAGTGGGTCTGCATCCCGACGTTTCTTCCGGACAGCGTTCGGGTCGGAAAAGTCACCAGCGCTTTTTTCGACCGCACCCGTTCGAGGAGCGCCTTCCCGCCGCCAGCCATCTGCTTGTCCATCAGCGGCAGAAGCTTCATCAGCAGGGTTGCGTCCGCCTCGGGGAGGGAGCTATCGCCCGCAAGATCGCCAGGCTCCACCCGGACGTCCCACCCAAATGCTTTCGCCCAATCGTTCACGAGGCGCGCCGCGTCCGACTGCAGCTCGATGCCACGGACCTTGAGGCCCAGTGAGCCCAGGTACAGCGGGTTGAGCCCGCAAGCCAGGTCCAGAATGGTGCGCGGGTCCCCCAGCGCGGGCAGCGCGCGGCCGTACAGCCAAGCCATGTCGGGGATGCGCTCCCGGGAGGAAGCGTGGAGCGTCAGGACCTGGGTCAGTACGTCCTCGCCCGATGATTTCGCCAGTTCCAGGAGCGTGCGGGCCTTCTTCAGCTCGTTCGACGACAAAAACGCGCCCGTGATGCGGTGCAATTCCGCCCGGGCCGCCTTGTCGGCCCCCTTGGGGCCATGCCGCCGGAACTGTTCCGAGAACACCCGCTCCACCGCGCCGGGGTATACGCCTCGGTACTTCGGGGAGGCGAGCAGCGCCGCGAGAGCGCGGTCAATCTCCATCGCGGAGCAGCGCCATCAGGCGCTGATAGAATCGGAGGTTGTGGGCCGTGGCAAGCCGCTGGGCTGTCGCGTCACCCAGTTTGAACAGATGGTGCAGGTAGGCGCGGGAGTAGCGCCGGCACAGCGGGCAATCGCAGGACTCGTCCACCGGGCGCTTGTCGCGGGCATGGGCGTCATCCAGGCAATAGTGAAAGCGGTAGAAGCTGCCCGTGTGCAGCGCGGCGGTGTTGTCGCAGCCATCCTTGAACACGTACAGGCGCTGGTGGCGCGCCTCTCGGGTCGGGATCACGCAGTCAAACAGCGTGTAGCCCATGTCCACGCATTGCACGATCTCCTCCGGCCGGCCGACCCCCATCGCATAGCGCGGTTTCATGGGGTCCATCGCCTCACAGGCGTAGCGGAGCGATTCGACGTGCAGCGTGCCATCGCCCCTGAGCGGCCATCCGCCAAAGCCAAAGCCGTCAAACCCGATTTCGCGAAGCCGCGCCCCGCATTCAAGCCGGAGGTCCCGATCCCCGCCGCCCTGTACGATGCCAAACAGCAGCGGCCTGTCCTCCCGGCCGGAAAACAGCTTGTCAAACTCCGCCCGGCACCGTTTTCCCCAGGCGACAGTCAGATCCACACTGCGCCGCTGGGCCTCGGGCGGATCGTCCGGATGGGTACAAAGGTCCAGCGCCATCAGAATGTCGCTGCCCAGCTGGTACTGCGCCTGAATGCACTTTTCCGGGGTAAAAATCATTTTGCCGCCGGAATCTGGTCGGAAGATGATCTCGCCGTCCCGGATCTCGCCGTAGGAGGGGTTTTCACGGATCAGCGAAAACAGCTGAAATCCGCCGGAATCGGTCAGGATCGCGCCCGGCCAGCCGCAGAACGCATGCAGGCCGCCAAGGGCTTTCACCAATTTCGCGCCGGGCCTCTGGTAGAGATGGAACGTGTTCATGACCATGCCGGGTACGCCCGCACTCTCGGCGTCGTCAAACCCGGCGGCACGCAGCGCCCCATAGGTGGCGTCCGGAAAAAAGGCTGGCAACGCTACAGGCCCCCGCCTCGTTATCAACTGGCTCATTGGGCGTCCTCCAGCTTCGAAAGGATGCGCAGGTTTGCGCTCCTGGCGCGGGGGTTTCTCGAAAGCTCTTCCTCGGAAGGGGCAATGGGCTTGCGGGTGACCAGTCTGCCAACCGGCTTTTTGCCGCAAACGCACACCGGGATGTCCGGCGGGCACACGCAGGGGTTGGCCAGATTCCGGAAGGTGTTTTTGACTACGCGGTCCTCCAGAGAGTGAAAGGAGATTACGCACAGCCTGCCGCCGGGCGCAAGCATTCCGGTCAGATCCCGCAGCGCCGCCTCCAGCGGGGCGAGCTCGTCGTTGACCGCGATGCGCAGTGCCTGAAAGGACCTGCGGGCCGGATGGCCCCCGTCCTTTGAGCGAAATTTCTTGGGAATCGCCGCGTCGATGATCGAAACCATGTCGCCGGTCGTCTCAACGGGTTTTAATTTCCTCCGGTCGCACAGCACCCGCGCGATGTGCCTGGACCAATTTTCCTCGCCATAGTCGCGAAGGATCCGGGCGATCTCGCCCTCCGGCCAGTCGTTCACAATCGTGCGTGCTGTCAAGGGCTGACTGCGGTCCATCCGCATGTCAAGCGCCGCGTCCTCATGGTAGGAGAAGCCCCGTTCGCCGTCGTCCAACTGCGGCGAGCTGACCCCAAGATCAAGCAGCGCCCCGTCCAGCGAAAGGACGCCGCGCTCCGACAAGAGTTGCTTACTATCGTGAAAGTTGCCGTGGATGGGCGTGAAGCGTGGATCATGAATGCGCTCTGCCGAGGCATCCAGCGCCGCCTGATCCCGGTCGATGCCATAGAGCCTGCCGCCTGGGCCCAGGCGCGCCAGGATCTTAGAGGAATGGCCGCCGCCGCCCAGCGTGCCATCCAGATACGTTCCATCCGGCCGGATGGCGAGGCCTTCGATGCACTCGTCAAGAAGCACGGGTATGTGCTGAAAATTCATGGGCGATCCCCCGTCACGAGCTGGGGCAGCACCTTCGGGAACTGCTCCATGCGCTCGGAGATAAACCGGCGCGCGTGCGCCGCGGCTTCGGGCCAATCCGGATGGCCCAGGAGCTTGTCAATGACGTCGAAGCGTGTCTTCGGCACCTTTAGAAGGATGCGCCGCGCGCCCTCGGACAGTGGCGCGGGCACTTCGTGCACGCCATGCACGCAAGGTTCGCACACCGCGCCCCCCAGCCGCTCGGAGAACCATAAGCGACCGGAGCTTCCGGCTGGTGCGGAAGCTCCGGCCCCGCCGGAAGTTCCGGCCCCGCCGGATACATCGCGCCCACACACCACGCACCGGTCCACCCGGGGCGCCTGGCCCATCAAATGCAGGTAGTGCAACTCAAAAGCCGCCGTGGTCAGTTCCGGCGGCAGGCTGGAATAGCTCAAAAACGCCAGCGCCTTGAGCGAGAGCAGGAACAGCTCCTCGCTGGCCTCGCCAGGCAGCGCCGCAAGCCCGATCAGGTGCAGGTAGTAGGCGGCGTGGATGAGTTTGTCCGGGTCCTGCCGGATCGGGTAGTTGCTCTCCTGCACCTGGCAGGAGGTGACGGTATACCGGCCCTTGGACTCCACCAGCGTGAATTCGCCGGCGCAGAAGGGCTCCGCGGCGTTGATGAGGGGCGACCGGGGCTTCCGGCAGCCGCGCACCACCGCCTCCACCCGGCCCATGGTAGGCGAGAGCAGCGTCACCATGCGGTCGTAGTCGCGCCAGTCGCTGCGCCGGAGCACCAGCGCGCTCGTTGTGATCATGGGTTCCCTTTCAAACCAAGGAAAAATACTAATTTTTCCAAAGAACCGAGAGATTTTCGATGCGGGGCAAGGAGCGGGAGCGAGGCGTAGCAGCGCTACGCTGAGCGGAAGGCGACACAGTCCCGCGCGAAAAGATCCGGTTCGACGAAGAATTACTATTTTGGATTGGTATCAGTTCTGCTGTTCGTACCCCAGCGTGCGGAGGTCGGAGAGGCGGTTGCGCCAGTCCTCCCGCACCTTCACCCACAGTTTCAGGTTGACCTTGGCGCCTAGAAGCCGCTCGATGTCGGCCCGGGCCTCGGTCCCGATCTTGCCCAGCATCGCGCCGCGCTTGCCGATGATGATGGCCTTGTGGCTCTCCCGCTCGCAGTAGAGGTTGGCGTGGATCTCGGTGAGGGCGGGCCCGGCCTCAAAGGACAGCATTTCGACGCCCACGCCGTGGGGGATTTCCTCACGGAGGTTTAGAAGCGCCTTTTCGCGGATGATCTCCGCGATGAGCACGCGCTCCGGCTGGTCGGTGATCATGTCCTCCGGGAAGTACTTGGGCCCCTCGGGCATCGCGGCCTTGATGAGGTTTAAAAGCTCGTCCATGCCGTCGCCCCGGCGCGCGGACACCGGCACGATCTGATCAAAGGGGATGCCCTGGAGCTTTGCAAGCTCCGGCATCAGCGTTTCGGGCGTGGACAGGTCGATCTTGTTCACGGCCAGGAACTTGGGGCAGGCCATTTGTCCCACATCGGCAAGGACCCCCAGGTCGCCCGAGCCGACGTGGGTGGCGTCCACCACGCAGAGCACCGCGTCCACGCCCTCGCGGGCTTCATTTGCGGCCTTCACCATGTATTCGCCCAGCTTGGTGCGGGGCTTGTGCAGGCCGGGCGTGTCCACGAACACGATCTGCCAGTCCTCGCCCGCCGCGATACCCAAAATCTTGGTGCGGGTCGTCTGGGGCCGGTCGGACACGATGGCCACCTTTTCGCCGACGAAGCGGTTCATGATCGAGGACTTGCCCACGTTGGGGCGGCCCAGGATCGCGACAAAGCCGGAATGAAATGCCAAGAGGATATCCTCCTTATGTTGAGTCAAATCTTTGGGGCGATGCCCCGCGCGTTGAGATTATTTCAGGTCTTCTGGCCCAAAAGAGTGGGGCAGCAGCTCTGAAAGCTTCATCACGGTGAATTTTCCGGTGGTGCGGGCTCCGCAGATCACCCGCATGTCCTGGGAAAACTCGTTGAGCATCTGCCGGCAGATGCCGCAGGGCCATGCGTCGTCGTGCTCTCCGGCCACGGCCACGGCGGTAAAGCGCCGCGCGCCCTCCGACACGCCCTTGACCAGCGCGGTGCGCTCGGCGCAGATGGTGCCGCCGAAAGACGCGTTTTCCACGTTGCAGCCAGTGAAGGCGCGGCCGTCGTCAGACAGGAGGCACGCGCCGACTTTGTAGTGGGAATAAGGCGCGTAGGCGTGGTCCATCGCCTTGCAGGCCATGTCAAACAGCTCCCGGTCGGTCATGATGTTTCCTCCCTTGGCGTAATTGAGGTTGTCCCTAGCGCGATTTCCATTTTCCGGGGGTACCGGGGGCCGAAGCCCCCGTTTTCGCCGAAAAGGTGGAACCTTTCCGGCGGATCAAAGCTGCCGGAGGGCGGCATGTACGGCCGAAGGCGGCATTCCGCTTCGCGCGCAAGTCTGGTCGTGGGCTTTGGCCCACAAGGCTTGCGCCCGGCTGACAAAATCCTCACGGATTTTGCCAGCCTAGCGCGTCAGCGCTAACATCGACAACGCCTGCTCCTCCAGCGCGCGCATCACGCGCTGTCCGTCCTCGGTCTCGTGGTCGTAGCCCATCAGGTGGAACACGCCGTGGGCGGTCAAATACCCCAGCTCCCGCTCCAGCGAATGGCCGAAGCTTTCGGCCTGCTCCCTCGCCCGGGGAAGCGAGATCACCAGATCCCCCAGAAAGCAAAGCCCGGTGGTCGGGTCGTACTCCCGCTTGACCAGCTTGAGGCAGCTCCCCGCCGTTTTGCCCTCCGGATACGAGACCGTGGGGAAGCTGAGGACGTCTGTGGCCCGGTCGACCGATCGATGCTCCAAGTTGATGGCGTGGATCGCCTCGTCGTCCACCAGCCGGGCGGCAACCTGCGCGCCCATCAGCCCTTCCAACCCCATCGCGGCCCGGGCGACGGCCTCCAAAAGCTCCTGCACGCCTTCCGGCGCGCCAGTGGTTTCGATCTCAAGCGTCAGCGCGTTTTGGCTCATCGTTGGTCTCCCTTCCTGCGTCGGGCCAGGGCCGCCGCGGCATCGGCGGGCGGTTGGGGATGGAGACTTCCGGGTACTCGATGCGGTCGTGGTACACGCCGGTGAGCACGGTCAGGAAGGCGTCGCTGATCCTGGAGAGGTCGCTGAAGGTGAGCAGGCTCTCGTCGAACTGGCCGTCCTCCAGCTTGCCGTGAATCATCTTTCGGATCAAGAGCGAGAGCTTCTCCGGCGAGGCTTCGCCCGCGGCGCGGGCCGCGGCCTCAATGGTGTCGGCCAGCATCACGATGGCCGCCTCGCGGCTGCGGGGCCTGGGGCCGTCGTAACGGAAGTCGGTCACGTCCACATCGCCGCCCTGCCTGGCCGCCTTGTCGTAGAAGTACAGAACCGGCGAATCCCCGTGGTGCTGCAGGATGATCTCCTGAATCTCCTCCGGCAGGTGCGCCTTGACCGCCATTTCGACGCCGTCGTGGGGGTGCGCCGTCAGGATGGCGGTGGACACCCGGGGGTCGGTGCGGTCGTGGGGGTTGTCGTTCATCTGATTCTCTTTAAAGTACATGGGCCGCTTGAGCTTGCCGATGTCGTGGTAGTACGCGCCCACGCGCGCAAGCAGCGCGTTGGCCCCCACAGCGGTGGCCGCGGCCTCCGCCAAGTTGGCCACCAGGATCGAGTGGTGGTAGGTGCCCGGCGTTTCAAGCAGCAGCCGCCTCAGCAGCGGCTGGTTGGGGTTGGAAAGCTCCATCAGCTTGGAGGACGTGACCAGATTGAACGCCCACTCCAGCAGCATCGCTTCCAGAATCGTCAAAACCGCGCTCACAAGCCCGCTGCCGCCGGACCACACCGCCCAGGTCATCACGTTCTGGATGTCCGAGCTGTTGACCAAGCCCACCGCCACGGTGGTGAGCGTGTTGATCAGGACTACGATCGCACCGGACAGCATGACGCCCGCGAAGCTGTGGCGGTTGCGAAGCACCGGCACCACCGCCGTGCCCGCGACCATCGAAGTCAGCATCACACCGAACATGGTGGCGGTGAACATGCCGCTGTCCACGGTGGCCAATAAGCCCGTCAGGATCGACAGCACGATGTTGACCACCATCGCAAGCCGGGGCTTTAACAGCCTCGTCGTCAGCATCGCACCCAGCGCCACCGGCATCAGGTAGGGGTTGAGCATCCGAAACGCCAGCGACCAGGCCAGCGTGGTCGTCAGGATCACCGCCAAAAGCGCGATTCTCTTGGGGTCCCGGAGCATTTCAGGCAGGAAGGAGTAGAGGTAGAGCACCAGGATCAGCGCGAGCAGCGTGATGAGCAGCGCCAGGCCCAAATACAGCGACATGTCCACCGCCCGGTCCTTCAGCATGCCCAGGCTGTTGAGCATCTCGATCTGGGGGCGGGTAACCACCTCGCCTGCCCGGACGATGTTCTGGCCTTTTTTGAAGACCACGGGCTCCACCGCTTCGCGGGCGGCCTGCCGCTTGAGCTCCGTGGTCTCCTCATCCTGCAGCATGTTGGCCTTCAGGTGCGTGGAGACGATGGCCCCTGCGGCGGCGGCCAGGTTTTCATCATAGCCCTCGCCCGCAAGGTCCTGCTCGATCTTGGCGGCGGTCTCCTTCTCCTGGCCTTCGGCCACCTTGGCGTTGAGCGCCTCGCGGGTTAACCCGACGGCGGCGGCCGAGAGCTCGGACAGCGTGCCGTCGTCCGCGTCCAGCGCGGCGGTCAGCGCTTCATCGGACATGGTCACCGGGCGCATCGCCTGGGAGGCCTTGCGCAGCGCGTCCTCCGTGAGCTCCGAAATCGTGCCATCCAGTCCCACGCGCAGCTGCGCCAGCGCGCGGAGCTGCGCGAAGCTGTCCTCAAGATGAGCCAGCACCTCGGGCATCACGCCGTCATCGCTCTGGTAGGAGGGCTGCACCTCCCGGACGGCGGCGTCCACCAGCATCTGGGTGGTGATGGTGTCGGTGACGTCCTTGGAGGCGGTGATCGTGCGGGTGGACACCTCGCCCGCCTTGAGGTCGTACCGCTCGGGCGAAATCGCGCTGGCCATCATCAAAAACAGCGCGGCGAACGCCGCGGCCGCGATCAAAAGCGCGGCCAGCGCCGGGCGGACGTGCCGCTCTTCCTCGCGCCGTAAAATGCGCTTGCGGCCCGGCCGGGCGCGGGAATCTCCCCTGGCGCCGGGTTCCGGCCGGGTGGCGGGCGCGGAAGCGCCACTTGACGGCTGCGGGTTGTTTGACGGCACGCTGTTCAACGGTTTCGCGCAGGACGCCGGAGCGCCGTTTGATGGTTTCGCACAAGGCGCGGCAGCGCTGTTTTGCGACTGCGCGCAGGGCGCCGGAGTGCCGTTTGATGGTTTCACACAGGACGTGGCAGAGCCGTTTGCCGGTTGTGCGCAGGACGCAGGAGCGCCATTCGTCTGCACGCCGTTCGACGCTTTCGCGCAGGAAGCCGCCGCGCCGCTCACCGGTTGCGCACAGGACGCCGGAGCGCCGTTCGTTTGCACGCCATTCGACGCTTTCGCACAGGACGCGGCAGCGCCATTTTGCGACTGCGTTCCGTTCGTTTGCGCTTCAGAAGGCGGCATCGCGCCGCTTGTTGGCTGCGCGTTGCCCGGCTGCGCGCCGGTTTCCGGACGGGAACCGGACTCCGGCTGGGTGTCCTTTTGCATGACAGTCTCTCCCGGTGCCTGAACGCGGCGTCAACGCCGCTCAGACTGCTGTGTTCCTTCGTTACTGTTGCGTTCCTTCAAATCGTTTCCGGCGACCTGCGCGCCGGAAACGTGTTTCTGATACCAGTGCACACACTGGCATCAGAAACATTCCCTCTGGTCAGTGGGCCGCCCGGAAATTCGTGAGAATTTCAGGCCCACGCAGTTCTTCTTCCTTCGCGATGAAAAGCCGCCCGGCGGATTTTTATCGCCGCTTTGCGTTTCTCTCGTAAGCTTTGACGATCGCCTGCACCAGTTCGTGCCGGACCACGTCGCGGTGGGTCAGCGTGCAGATGGCGATGTCCTCGACGCCGCGCAGCACTTCCATCGCCTCGACCAGGCCGCTCTTCTTTCCGGGGGGCAGGTCGATCTGCGTAATGTCGCCGGTGATGACCATGCGGCTGCCCATGCCCATGCGGGTCAGGAACATCTTCATTTGTTCGGAGGTGGTGTTCTGCGCCTCGTCCAAGATGATGAAGGCGTCGTTGAGGGTGCGGCCGCGCATGTACGCCAGCGGCGCGACTTCCACCGCGCCCCGCTCGAGCAGCCGTTGGTAGCCCTCCACGCCCATCATCTCATTGAGCGCGTCGTACAGCGGGCGCAGGTACGGGTCGACCTTCTGCTGCAAATCGCCTGGCAGAAAGCCCAGCTTCTCGCCCGCCTCAACGGCCGGACGGGTCAGGATGATGCGCTCCACGTCCTTGTTTTTCAGCGCCAGCACCGCCATCGCGATCGCAAGATAGGTCTTGCCGGTGCCAGCAGGGCCGATGGCGAAGGTGGCGGTGTGGTTTTTGATGGCGTCCACGTACGTCTTCTGGCCCAGCGTCTTGCACTTGACTTGGCGGCCCCGGTAGGTGATGGCGATGGCGCCCTGCATGATCTCGTCGATGCGGTCGGCGTTGCCCTCGGAGGCCAGCTCGATGGCGTAGCGGATGCGCGAGCGGTCGATCTGCTCGCCCCGCTCGATGACCGCCTGCAGCCGCTCCAGCACCGTGCGGCACAAATCCGCCTTACTTTGTTCGCCCGAAATCGTGA
>JAEVZE010000243.1 GCA_023392395.1 Bacillota bacterium | reverse complement strand
GAGCCAGGCTGTCGCGCCGGGAGCGCCCATCCAAAGCCACCCCGAGCTGGACGCGCAGCTGGACTACGAGGCGGAACTGGCCGTGATCATCGGCCGGGACGCCCGAAACGTGCGGCGTGAGTCGGCGTTTGATTACGTGTTCGGCTACACCATCTTAAACGACATCAGCGCCCGCAGCCTGCAGGGCAAACACAAGCAGTGGTACTTTGCCAAGAGCCTGGACGGCTTCACGCCAATGGGACCCTGCATCGCGACGGAGGACGAATTCGACCGCCCGCCGGAGCTTGCGATCCGCTCCTTCGTCAACGGAGCACCGCGGCAGAACGCCAACACAAACCAGCTGATCTTCGACATCCCGTACATCATCGCGGAGCTTTCCAGCGGCATGACGCTGAAGGCCGGGACGATCATTTCCACCGGCACCCCGGCGGGCGTAGGCATGGGCATGCAGCCGCCCTGCTTTTTGAAAAAGGGCGACGTGGTCCGGTGCGAAATCGCGGGAATCGGCGTACTGGAAAACCCGGTGGCATAAATGGATAACCCTCGCCGCGGGAAAACGACGCGGTGGGAGAACGATCTTCCGGAGGAAATCAAAAATGGAAAACAACCGGCGGGCCGACTGGATTCTTCGCCTTGTCAAGGGCATCTTCATCGGGAGCGGCTTCATTCTGCCCGGCGTCAGCGGCGGCGCGCTGGCGGCGGTGTTCGGCATCTACGAGAGGATCATCTCCTTTCTGTCCAACATCTTCAAGGACTTCAAAGAAAACGTGGTGTTCTTCATCCCGGTGGGCCTGGGCATGTTCGCGGGCGTGTTCCTGTTCTCCTTTGTGGTCAGCTTCATGCTGGGCAACGCCGAAACCTACACGCTGTGGTTCTTCATCGGCTGCATCGTGGGCATGCTGCCCGCGCTGTTCAAGCAGTCTGCAAAGAAGGGCCGAAAACCCTGGCACCTGTTCCTGGTGGCGGCGGTGTGTGCCGTATTCTTTGTGCTTCTGAAGCAACTGGAAACCATCGTCGCGGTGGACATGCCCCACAACGCGCTCACCTGGCTGATGGCGGGCGGCATCATCGGCCTGGGCGTGATCGTGCCCGGCCTCAGCCCCTCGAACCTCCTGGTGTACATGAACCTGTACAAGCCCATGGCCGATGGCATCAAGGGGCTGGACTTGGCCGTGATCCTGCCGCTGGCGCTGGGCGCGCTGGCCTGCGTGATCCTTCTTTCCAAAGTGATGAGCTACATCTTCGCCAAGGCCTACGCGGTGCTCTACCACTGCATCCTGGGCATCGTGTTCGCCTCCACGCTGATCATCGTGCCGTTCAATTACAACTACCTGAGCGTGGGCGGGCTGTGGTGTCTGATCGCCTGCGCCGCGGGCGCTGTGCTGGCGCTGTTCATGAGCAAGCTGGAGGTTAAATACAAGCCAGAGGAATGATCTGCGCGGCAACAAGTTGCAACGCGCAATGAAAATCTGGGGTTTCCATGATGAACTAAGCCCCGCGCCGCCCAATGCAAGGCAGCGTGGGGCTTTTGTTATGTCGTCTACAGGCCCACCCGTTTCAATACATTGGCCGCGGCGGCGTTGGCCTTGCGGGTCAAATCCGCCTCGTCCACACATTCCAGCACTCCGTTCCGGGCAACCACACGGCCCGCCACCGCCACCAGTTTCGCGGGCGCACCGTACCCCACCGTGGCCAGGAACGCCGCGGGGTCCTGCTGCGCGCCGGCGCACTCCAGCCGGTCCACGTCAATCAGGAAGAAGTCCGCCGCCTTGCCCACTTCCAGAGAGCCGATGTCGCTGCGACCCAGCACCCTCGCGCTGCCTCGGGTCGCAAGCTTCAGAATCTCATACCCGCCCGGCGCGCGGCCGCTCCAGGCGAGCCGATGACACAGGAACGCCGCGCGGATCTCCGCCATCAGGTTTGAGCAGTCATTGGAGGCGCTGCCGTCCACCGCCAAACCCAGCGGCACATCCCGCTCCAACAGGTCGGGTACGCGACACACGCCGGAGGCCAGCTTCATGTTGGACACCGGGCAGTGGGCGACGCCGGTCTGCGTCCTTTTCAGCAGGTCCAGCTCCTGATCGTCAAAGTGGATGCCGTGGGCGTACCACACGTCGCTTCCCACCCAGCCGACAGATTGCATGTAGGCAAGCGGGCGCATGCCCACTTCCGAAAGGCAGTAGTTCTGCTCGTCCACCGTCTCGCACAGGTGCGTGTGCAGCCTTACCCCCAGCGCCCGGGCCATGAGGGCCGTCTCTTTCAGGAGGTCTGTGGTCACGCTGAATGGCGAACAGGGCGCAAGCACGACCTGCTTCATCGAAAATTCCGAAGGGTCGTGATGCTTCTCCACCAGCCGCTGGCTTTCGGAGAGGATCCTGTCCACCTTCTCCACCAGGTTGTCCGGCGGCAATCCGCCATCTGATCTGCCGCGAGACATACTGCCCCTGGCTGCCGTCAGCCGCACGCCCAATAAAGCGGCTGCGTCAAACTCCCGGTCCAAAAAGCCGGGTGCGCTGCTGGGGAACACGTAATGGTGGTCCATCACCGTCGTGCAGCCGTACTTCACCAATTCGCCCATGCCGGTCAGCGCGCCATGGTACACCCATTCCTCGTCCATGTGCCGCCAGATCTCGTACAGCGCGCGCAGCCAGTCGAACAGCTCCAGCTTCTGGACGCCGGGAAGGTTTCTTGTGAACGTCTGGTATAGGTGGTGGTGTGTGTTGACCAGTCCCGGATATACAAAACAGCCCTGGGCGTCGACGGTGACGTCGGCGCTGGGCGCTTCGGGGCCAATGGAACGGATGACTCCGTCCGAAGCGTACAGGTTGGCGTTGCGCAGGACGCGATCTTTCCCGTCCACAGTGACGATCGCATCGGCGTTTTGAATCAGGATGGATGCCATGCTCACACTCCTATCCGAATTGCCGGGCATTGCTCGTACAAGGCCCCGGGGATGAAAGCTGCGCCTCAACATCCGAGAGCGCGATGCCCGAAAGCCTGTCCAGGCAGACGCAGTTGAGCTCCTCGTACACTTTGTCCATCGCGCCCGCCATGCCGGAGGCCACCATGCAATCCATGGATGGGTCGCCAGAACGCCAACAGCCGGAGAGGGGCTTCTGCTCCAGCGCGTCGGCGATCATCCGGAGCGTAACCCTCGCCGGGTCCAGCGGGAAACGATAACCACCCTCCGCGCCCGTCCGGGCCTCCACCAACCCCGCCTGGCGAAGTTTGGCCATCACCTTGCGCACGCGGGCCGGGTTGGTGCACACGTTTCTGGCCAGCGCCTCGCTGTCCAGCGCCTCGCCGCGCTTGTGGAGGTAAACCAGCGCGT
>JAEVZE010000247.1 GCA_023392395.1 Bacillota bacterium | reverse complement strand
CCTTGGCCTTGAGGGTAGCCACCTGGCCGTCCCGCATCACCCGCGCGGCGGGCGCGGACATGCTCTTGAGCGCCTCCAGCGCCTTTTCGGCCCGGCCCTCCTGCAGCGCGCCCAACGCCGCGTTGAGCACCACGATCGCAAGGATCAATAGCGGCTCGATGAGCCCATGTCCTTCGTAGATCGCCACCGCCAGCGACACCGCGGCGGCTGCGATCAAAATCAGGATCATCACGTCCAAAAACTGTTGAAAGAAGCGCTTCCAGAACGTCTTGGGTGGCTTGCCTCGCAGCGCGTTTTCTCCAAAGCGGCTCAGCCGCTCCCGCGCCTGGCCAGACGTCAGCCCCTGCTGCGCGTTTACATCCATCTGTTCCAGGATCTTCGAAATCTCCGTGGCGTGGGGCGCTTCCGGCATTCGATCCATCGTCTTCACTCCTTGTATGGTCTGTTGGGGGCGATTGTCAAAATGCTTCTCCTAAAGAGTACCACATTTGAGCGCGGTATATCACAATAAACGCCCAAAATGTCGGAAACTCGCGCTCAAATGGTTGTGATGATGGAAAAGCGGGTATAACCAAAGCGATTTTTCCCCATAAGGAGAAGGATATGCGCATCGGATATGCATGCCTGGCGCTGGGCGTGCCGGGGTCAGATCTGAAGAGCTGCACGCGAAAGAACGCGGATGAGGAGCGCCTCGCCGCGCTGATCGCGCACAACCTGTCTGCCCTCGAGCGCATGGTGGACTACAATCTGGAAAATGGCATCCGGCTCTACCGGATCAGCTCCGACCTGATCCCCTTTGGTTCAAGCCCGGTGAACACGCTGGACTGGGCGAACCGGTTCGCGGATGATTTTTCCCGCATCGGGGAGAAGATCCGCGCGGGCGGCATGCGGGTTTCGATGCACCCCGGCCAGTACACGGTACTCAGCGCGACGGACGACGGCGTGGCCGCGAGGGCGCTCGAGGACCTCGCCTACCACGCCCACGTGCTGGACGCGCTGGGGACGGGCACAGATTCCAGGATCATCCTGCACCTGGGTGGGGTCTACGGCGACAAAGCGGCGGCGCTGAAGCGGTTTGAAGCGCGCTTTACCGCGTTGGAGCCGGCCGTGCAAGGGCGCATCGCGTTGGAAAATGATGACCGGCTGTACACCGTGGAGGACGCGCTGAATGCGGGATTGCGCCTCGGCGCGCCGGTGGTGTTTGATAACCTGCACCACGCGGTCAATCCGTCTGGTTCGGCGGAGGCGCGCTACTGGATCGACGCCTGCCGTGAAACCTGGAAGGCGGCGGACGGCCCGCAAAAGATCCACTATTCGCAGCAGGACCCCGACAAAAAGCCGGGCTCCCACTCCGCGACGATCGCAGTCGGCCCCTTTATGGAATTTTGGAACGCCGCGGGCCGTGAGGACTTGGACATCATGCTGGAGGTCAAGGACAAGAACCTGTCCGCGGTCAAGTGCGCCCTTTGCGCCGCGCCGCAAATGAGTCTGCCTACGGTGGAACGGGAATGGGCGCGCTACAAGTACGCCGTTCTGGAGAGGAGCCACGCCGCCTACCTGGACATCCGCGCGATGTTCCGGGACGGAAACATCACGCCGCAGTCGTTTTACGCGCTGGTAGAGCGCGCACTGGCGCTGCCATTGGAACAGGGCGGCGCTGCCAACGCGGCCCAGCACGTGTGGGGTTACTTCAAGACTTACGCCACCGATACCGAAAAACGCGTATTCCAGGCGGCGCTGGCGCGCTACCTTACGGGACGCGGCACGCTGGACGCGGTCAAGCAAAGGCTGCAAAGCATGGCGGAAGCATATGGCATGCGCTACCTTTCGGAAAGCTATTATTTCTGGCTCTAAAGGCGTTGAAACCCACGACGGTTTTCAACGCATAAAACGCTAGCGAGGGGAACGATGAGCGCCTCTATTGGGTTTGGGTATCAGACCATCAACAAAGTCTCACAGAGATACAATCATTTCCGGCGACCTGTGCGCCGGAAATGCGTTTGTTCCCCCAGTGCGCACATTGGGAGAACAAACAATACCATCAGTCAGTGCGCCGTCCTGAAATCCCGCGGGATTTCAGGCGCACGTAGTTTTTTCTCCGCATCGAAAACCCGAAGGCTTTTTCGATGCTCGGAAAGGGCATCCCGCGTAAAACGGGATGCCCTTTTGCGCTGATTTTCGATCAGGTGATGGCGAGGCCGCCGCTGGCAACACCCGCGATCGCCGCCGCGACGGGCGTGCCGCCGGTGATGGACCCGGAGAACACCAGCATCAGTCGAGTGTTGGCGCTGACCGCGATGTTCAGGCCGGGCAAAAGGCCGGACGCCCTGGCGCCTACCAGCACATTGCCGCTCAGGGAAGGCACAAGCGTGACAGTCGTGCCGGGAATCGCGGTGAACACATCGTCCGGCGTGGTCGACTGGTACAGTTGCGCCGTGATGGTCAAAGTGGAGCCGATGAGGGCGAGGCCCACCGTGCTGCTGAAATACGCCGCGATCGAGGTGATCACGCCGTTACGCGGCATGGAGAAGGCTTCGCTGACCAAACCAGACAACAGAAGCTGGCCGCCGATCGGCAAAATAGAGCTGGCGCCTGCGCCAAATCCAATGGCCGCGACAGTCAGGACGCTGCCGACGGCAGACGTCGAGAATGCGATGGGAAGGCCGGACGCGAACGGAATGATCGCGCCGGTGCCAGGTGTGCCAGTCGGTCCAGTGGGGCCGGTTGCGCCGGTCGCACCCGTTGCGCCGGTCAGGCCGGTCGGGCCTTGCGGGCCTGTCGGGCCAGTGGGTCCAGTCGGGCCGGTCGCACCAGTCGCACCAGTCGCGCCGGTTGCGCCAGTCGCGCCGGTTGCGCCGGTCGCGCCGGTTGCGCCAGTCGCGCCAGTCGCGCCGGTTGCGCCGGTCAGGCCTTGCGGGCCAGTCGGACCTGTCGGACCGGTGGGGCCAGTTGCGCCAGTCGCGCCGGTTGCGCCGGTCTGGCCTTGCGGACCAGTCGGGCCAGTCGGGCCAGTCGGGCCAGTGGGTCCAGTGGGGCCGGTTGCGCCTGTGGTGCCAATCGGGCCTTGCGGGCCAACCGGGCCTTGCGGGCCGGTTGCGCCGGTTGCGCCGGTCAAACCAATCGGGCCTTGCGGACCCTGCGGGCCTACCGGGCCTTGCGGACCAGTCGGTCCAGTCGGGCCAGTCGGGCCGGTCGGGCCAGTCGGGCCGCCGGACGGGCCGGTGGGGCCGGTCGGGCCGGTGGGGCCGGTCGGGCAGGGACGGCAGGGGTGGCAATGATGATCATGATCATGGTCATGGTCATGATCATGATGCTCACAATTGCATTTTTCTTCAGGGTCCCTCCTTGAAGAACGCTCCTGGTCGCGCCACGGATCTCCGCTTCGCTCTTGATTGCGCCGCGGATCGCCGTTTCGCTCCTGGTTGCGCCACGGATCGCCGTTTCGCTCCTGATCGCGGAACGAACCACCGTTTCGTTCCTGGTTGCGGAATGAATCCGCATTACGATCCTGGTTGCGCCACGGATCCCAGTTTTCGTTGAAATACATCGATTTCACCTCGTGGGAAAGAATTGTGGAGATACTTGATCCCTTTCCATGTATATGGCGGATGTCGATTTTCTGTGTATGCGCGCTGTATGAAGAATCTCAGCCCGTATGGGGGGCCAGGCTGCCCGAATCCCAACCGATAAGGGTCTTGTATACATCATGCGTAGCATCATGAGACGATAGGAAAGGCAAAAAAATCGCAGTATCATAAGCCCGCATTCGCCGATGCTTCAGGGCGCGACTGGAAGGATGGATTGCACGTGTTCCAATGCGTCTTCAAGAAAGCGGAGATTGTTCTGAAGCCTTGTGTCCTCCGGCGCAAAGCCAAGCGCACTCCGGGTATGATGAACCGCCGCGTCATACAGATTCAGGTGGTACGCGGCGATGGCGCACAGATCGTCCGGCGTGGAATCCCACGCGTCCCCGGAATTGACGTACGTGTGGGATTTCTCTCCGATTTTGAGCGCCTCTTCCGTCAAATAGAACGCAAGTGCCCAATCCCCGTATGCAAGACAGAGTTTTGAAAATTCCACGTAGGGGTCCCGCATGCGGGGCGCTTCCGCGATGGCCCGGTAATACCAGGCGTACGCGAGGCCAATTTGGCCCATCTCCCAGAAGGCTTTCGCCATCCAGCGCATGGCGGCGCACCGCTCCTCATCCCAGGAAGCAGTGGGCAACGAAAGGTATCCAGCCAGCGCTTCAATACACTTTCGCCATTCCCCTTTGAACAGGTACTCCCTTCCGAGATAGTAGCGCATGCGCTCGTTTTCAGGCGTTTCCTGAACGGCGAGTTCGAGCAGCGGCAAATACGACCCGCGCGGCTTGAAAGGATCGGGCGCGTGGCTCAGCACCATGCCTTCGATGTGTACAACTTCCAGTGGCAGCGCGCCTAAATACCGCACGTATTCGTGCACCGGACAGGTCCAGCGGAATCCATGGCGGGAATGTACCTTATCATAATAGAACTGCACGTCCGGCGAGCCGTCCGGCTTGAGGCTCCAGTTGTATAGGTATTTCCCAAGCCTTGCGACCTCGCCGGGGTGCTCCGATTGATGCTCCCGCCAAGCCGCCTCCAGCTTTTCCCGCCAGCCCGGATCGAAATACTCGTCCAGATCGGTGCAAACGCAGATGTCGGCGTCCTCGGGCACGTGATCCAGCGAAAGGTTCCGCGCCACGTCAAACCGCCAGGGTTTGACCTCCTCAACGTAGACGATCGCGCCCCGCGCGCGCAGGCGTTGCACAGTATCATCGCCTGAGAGGGTGTCAGTGACTACGATGGAATCTGCCTCGCGCATGGAATCCATCCAACGGTCGACGAATTTGGCTTCATTTTTGCAGATCGCATAGACGCAGACCTTATACCGCTTCATGGTCTTACCCCCTCGCGAGCTCCGTCAGCCGCGCCGCAAGGAATTCCAGGTTGGCATGGAGCCGTAAGTCTCCGGGGCTCCGCTCGCACGCCTCAAAAGCATAGGCGTAGGCCTCTTGGGATAGACCCATCTGATAGGCCGCGATCGCGCCGTAATCGTACAGCGCCGCGCCCCATGAGGCTGGCTCTACCAGGTAACTGCCGCTGTGCCGCAGGATGGAGAGCCCCTTCTTGACCATCGCGTACAGTAGCGGCCAGTTCTGCTCCTTGTATGCGAGATCCGCCATCGCACAGTAGGGTTCGCGTGCGTCCTGACACTCTGCGATTGCCCGGAAGAGCCACCCCCTGGCCTGCGCCCAATCTCCTTCCGCCGCCCAGCACTGCGCGATAAAACGCATGGCCGCGCTGCGCTCCTCCCCCCATAGGGCGGAAGGAATGCTTAGGTAGCGCTTCAGCGCCTCAATGCACTGGTCGTACTTTTCGTGGTACAGATACTCTCGCCCGAGCCAGAACGCGGCCCGGTCGTCCATGGGGTTTTCCGAAACCGAGAGTTCGAGCAGCGGAAGGTACTGGCTGCGAGGCTTTCCAGGGTCCGGCCGATGGTTCAGCACAAGGCCTTCCACCTGGACCTTGTTCTCCCCTTCCGCGCCTTCGTATTGCAGTTCCTCATGGACCGGTCTAACCCAGCGAAAGCCCTTCCGTCGATGGATCTTCTCCATCGGAAACTGCTGTTCGGGCGTACCGTCGGCATGATAGCTCCAGCTGAACCGATACACCGCGCGGGTATGTTCCGGCAGCCAGGCGTCCTCCAGTTTTTGCCTCCAGCCGGGCTCGAACACCTCGTCCAGATCGTTGGACACGCAGATGTCCGCGTCCTCCGGCACATGGCTCAGCGCCACGTTGCGCGCCCCATCGAACCGCCAGGGGATGATGGACTCCTCGTAAACATACGCGCCCCGCGCGCGCAAGCGTTCCACCGTCTGGTCGGTGGAACCCGTGTCGGCGACGATCACCTGATCCGCCTCTCCCACCGAGTCCATCCAGCGGTCGACAAAATCTTCCTCATTTTTGCTGATCGCATAGACGTAAATCTTGTACCGGCCCAACGAACCCTCCCCCTCATAAGGCACGATCCGCCAAATGCGTTTCGTCGCTCCGTAGACAGGATATGTTTCGGCCCGCCCCGGCGTTCGACGCCAAAAACAGACCTACGCTCAGAAAAAAAAAGACCCCCGTTGATTACGGAGGCCAAAGACCATCGGCAAAGTCCCGAAGAGATTCCATCATTTCCGGCGACCTGTGCGCCGGAAATGTGTTTGTTCTCCCAGTGCGTGCATTGGGAGAACAAACAATTCCATCTGTCAGTGCGCCGCCCGGAAATCCCGCGGGATTTCAGGCGCACGCAATTTCCCCCTTACGCTTCGAAAAATCCGAAGGGTTTTTCGGTGCTCCGTGGCCCCCCGTTGATTACGGGGGCCGCGGAGAATTGTCTGCTTCCGCTATCCGGCTTTTCCGCCGCCGCGAAACCTCAGCGAGAGTGTCTTTTTCGGGCAGGTATCGGCACAGCGCCCGCACAGGATGCATTCCAGATTGCGCATATCGCCGCGCTGAGCCATCTCGCGGACGGGCAGGCTCATCGGACAATTTTTGTCGCAAGCGCCGCATTGGACGCACTGGCCACCATCCGCCTCGAGCCTGAGCCCCGGCAGCTTCAGCTTTCGCCGGAGCAGTTCGCCCATCACCATGAAGGGAGCCATCCAGCAGACCGAGCGGCACATGGCCCGCCGCCCGTAGATCAGCGAAAGCGCCATGATCACAATCACGACGGCGAAGTACATAAAGTACCCCTCCACGCCCGACGCGGAAATGCCGTGATCCGTCATGAAGAAAAAGTCCAAGCCCTTGACGCCGCCCGCGCGGAAGAATGCCAGCGCGATGCCCGCCAGCCAAGGCCCCCAGAGGGCGTACTTCAGCCATGCAGGCGACTTGGGTTTCTTCCCGACCACCTTCGCGCAGCCGTCCTGCAGCGCGCCTGCGGGGCATAACCAGCCGCAGAACGCGCGCCCGAATACCAGCGCGCTCAAAAACATCGCGAGGAAGACCATCGCGCTGCCCGTCAAAATCCCCATCGCGCCGCCCATGATGATCAAGTAGGGCGAAAGGTAGTAGAATGTCGCCGGAAACAGCACCAGCGCCATCAGCAGCAGGAAATTACGAATCGATTGTCTCCGGGTCATCGGAAGGTCCCCCCCTCTTTCGCCGCCTTGGTTTCGATTAAATCGCGCGCCGCATCCGCCCATTCGACGCAGGCCCGGTGAATCTTCTCGCCAAAGAGCACCGTCAGGTAATAGTACAGGTGGTCGCCGCCATCCAGGACGTTTTCTAAGTTGTTCTTGAACTTAAGAATCTCGTCCAGCTCCCGCTGGTGCCGCGCCCCAAAATCTGAGGCACGCCGGGCGTTCTCCTCCGACTCCAGCGCGCTTCCGAAGAACAGCTTGAGCATCACTTCAAACCGGAGGTGCTCCCGATCGCCGGGTTTTGTAACCCATGAGGCAAGCTGCGTTCGCCCTTCCGCCGTGATGCGGTAGGCGATCCGCTCCGGCCCTTTGCCGGTAAAGCCAGGCTGTGCGATCACCAGCCCCTCCCGTTCCATCTCCTTGAGCGCCGGGTAGATCTGGCCGTAGCCCACGTCCCAGAATTTGCCGACCGAACCGGCTACCCGCTTACGCAGGTCGTATCCGCTCAGGTCCTCGTGGGCGAGAAAACCCAGCAGGATGCTGATGGTTGCGCTGTCCGCCATTTGATCGCCCCCTTCTACGCCACTATATCATTTTGATATAGTGGCGTCAAGTGAATTCTTCAAAAAACACGAAAAACCCGGCACTTTTCAGCGCCGGGTGAAGGGTGTGGTTTTTACAGCACTCAGGCCTTGCCGTTACAGCCCAGCACTTCGACCAGCTTGTGCTTGACCATGCCCTTGATGTTCTCGCGGGCGGGCTTCAGGTACTGGCGCGGGTCGAAGTGATCCGGATGGTCCGCGAAGTACTTGCGAACGGTGCCGGTCATGGCCAGGCGCAGGTCGGAGTCGATGTTGATCTTGCAGACAGCGGAGCGGGCAGCCTGACGGAGCATGTCCTCGGGGATGCCGATAGCGTCGGGCATCTTGCCGCCGTTCTCGTTGATCATCTTGACATATTCGGGCATGACGCTGGACGCGCCGTGCAGCACGATCGGGAAGCCGGGCAGACGCTTGACGACCTCGTCCAGGATATCAAAGCGCAACTGCGGCTTCTGGCCGGGCTTGAACTTGTAGGCGCCATGGCTGGTGCCGATGGCGATGGCCAGGGAATCCACGCCGGTCCTGCCGACAAACTCCTCGACCTCGTCCGGGCGGGTGTAGGAGGCATCTTCCGCGGACACGTTGACCTTGTCCTCAATGCCGGCCAGACGGCCCAGCTCAGCCTCGACCACTACGCCGTGATCGTGCGCGTACTCGACGACCTGGCGGGTCAGCTTGATGTTGTCATCAAAGGAATGGTGGGAGCCGTCGATCATGACGGAGGTAAAGCCGCCGTCGATGCAAGACTTGCACAGCTCGAAGGTATCGCCGTGGTCCAAGTGAACGCAGATGGGCAGATCGAAACCGGCGGTCTGCTCGGCGTCGATCAGCGCGGCCTCGATCAGCTTCATCAGGTACACGTGCTTGGCGTACTTGCGCGCGCCGGACGAAACCTGCAGAATCAGCGGGGCTTTTTCTTCCATCGCCGCTTCGGTGATGCCCTGGATGATTTCCATGTTGTTGACATTGAATGCGCCGATGGCATAGCCGCCGGCATAGGCTTTCTTGAACATTTCGGTAGAGGTAACAAGCGCCATGAACAACACTCCCTTAATTCTCTATCCGGGGAAAATTATAGCAGTACCCAATGTTAAAATCAAGCGCGGGCGCGTTTTTGCGCAATCTTAGCGAAAAACGCCGGTCCGCTGTACCGAATGTCGAACGCCGCGCCAGATCATTGCGCCTCGACCAGCGCGCGCTGATCGATACTGAACGTAGCATACGCAAGGTGCGTTGATTTTAGCAGCGGCGTCAAATCTTCAATGGGTTTGACCGATACGTCGATCTTCCGCTAGTCCCTCAGCGCGGCAACCGGCGAAAGATCGCGAATGCCGCAATTCTTGACCACCAGCCGCTCAAAGTCCGGGAAGTACTTCACAGCTGCTGAAGCAGCCGACTCGCTATACCGCCTCCTTGGCATCGACCAGCAGCGCAATGTTGACCTTGAAGACGTTCTTGCGCAGGTCGATTTCGATCAGGCCGCTGTGCTTTTCCACCAGGTATTTGACATTGCTCAACCCGAAACCGTGGTTCTCAGGGTCAGTCTTGTTGCTTTTGCCCTGTCCGCCCATCCAGGAAGGCTTCATCGCTTCCGAGCCTACCGAGTTCTCCACGCGCAAGATCAGATAGTCCGGTTTGTAGTAGAGGTTGAACCCAATGTATTTCTCCTCTGCCTTTTGGCAAGCCTCCACCGCGTTGTCGAGCAGCGTTCCGATGATAATGGCCAGGTCCGGCTCGTTGAAGGAGAGCCCTGCGCGCACGTCGACCGAGAGGTTCAGGCGAATGTTCTGTTCGCTGACCACAGACAACTTATAGTTGATCATGGCCCGAAGCATCGAGTAAGGCAGCGTGACCATGTTCTGGTGCGCTCGGGCCGCACCGACCAGTGTCGCGGCGTATTCCTTGGCCTTGTTCATCTCGTTATCTTCCAGCATGCCGTAGATGATGCCCAGCTGGTTGTTGAAGTCGTGCCGCTCCGCCCGGAGGCGAGTGACCAGCTGCTCCAGGGTTTCCATGTAGTACAGTTGCTGGTGATAGTTTTCCTCGATCGTCTTGGCGTAGGTCTCGCTACGTGTGCGTTCACGCCGGTAGGTGATGGAATACGTGATGATGAGAAAGGCGACGCTGACCGTAACCACCGTCAGGTGGATCAAAAGGTCGATTTGATACAGGTAGTACGAAGGATTGAGCAAAAGCCGAGGGTTCAGATAGCCGCCGAACAGGATGAGCAGCGTCTGGATGACGATGTGGGTACTGATCAGTGCCAGGCGAGTCCTGCCCGACGTCACAATGCAGTAGACCGCGAGAAAGAGAGTCGAGTAGTATGGGAAAACACCCAGGATGCCGGAGCTGGTCAGCCAGTTCATCGGGAAAAAGACGGTGGTTAGCAGCACGAGGGATATGGGTACCACGACCTTATAATACCCCTTGAACCTGGTCAGATAATAGGCGGCAAGCCAGATCAGCTCAAATAAAACGCTGTACAGATAGAAAACAGAAGCGCTGAACCAGTCGGCGAAGATGCCAATCAGCGTTACAGTGCTGCCCAGCAGGATACAAAGGTTGTAGATACGGTTTTCGAATGATACCTCGTTTTCACTGCCGATGAGCCAATCTGCAAGCTTCTTCATAGGCTTCCCTCGTGGTCGAACAAGCGCTTGACCAGGATGGATTTCACATGATCCGCATAGCTTCGGCTGACCGGAACCTCTGCGCCCCCGTCCAGTCTCAGCGTCTTGTCCCGAAAGGCGCGCACCTTGTCCAGGTTGACGACGTAGCCCTGATGGCATTGGGCAAATACGTCCGAATTCAGTTCTTCCATCAGGGACTGCATGTTGCCGTAGTAAGAGATGTCCCTGTTCGACGCGTGCACGACGACGCAATGCCCCATTTTTTCAAAGTAGAGAATTTCGCTGTAGGAAAACCGCGCAATTTCACCCTTGACCCGCACGGCGAAGTGTTGTTCCGATGGGCGATTGGCCGCCCGTTTTAAGTAATCCAGCGCTTCGCGCATCAGGGCAACGAACGCATCGCGTTCAATGGGTTTGAGCAGGTAGTGGAACGCTCGAACGCGGAACGCATCCAACGCGTATTGGCCGTACGCGGTGACATAAACCAGCATTGCGTCCGGATACCTCGCCCGGATCTCTTCGCCCAACTTAATGCCGTTCATATCGTCCATGTTGACGTCCAAAAAGACAAAGTCTGGCTTTTCCGTTTCAAGCCTTTGCAGAAATTCGATGGGCTGGCTGGAGGCGATCACGCGGTATTCGCAAGCGTCCGCCATGTATTCGTGCAAGTATCGGAGCAGCAGTTGTACCTGCAGTGGTTGGTCGTCACACACCCCGATGGTCAGCATTTGTACCTCCGATCAAAGATGGAGCCCCGCGTCGAAGGAGGATGCAAAAACAAAGGTTACTCTGAAATATTATACAGTAAATTGGATACAGCATCAAGCTTTCATCCAATTCAAGACGAAAAAAGCCGTATTTTTCATCTCATTTTCCGAAAATAGTTCTCACGAATTTCGGGCGTGACCAAGCCACCGCGGGATTGCTCCTGCGGTGGCTTGGCATGTTGCCTGGAACTATGCCC
>JAEVZE010000215.1 GCA_023392395.1 Bacillota bacterium | reverse complement strand
CGCGTGGCAGCCGCCGTACTCCGCAAAAGTCAGCGCAGTATACGAAGCGGGCGGCAGCGGGCATGCACCCATGACCGCGCGTTGCGCGCCATCGAACACGAACTGCACGTAGTTCCGGCAAAGCACCGCGCCTTCCTCTTCCACCCACAGGAACAGATAGCCTCCGCGCATGTTTCGCGGCGCTTCGAAATCCACTGGCTGCTTCTCCACTTGGAAGGGCGCAAAGCCGATCTCGCGTCGCCCGGTGGCGATAGCCTCCACATAGTGCCCCGTGGCATCGATGCCGGTGAGGGTCCAGGCGAGCATTGGCCGCGTCGCCCGGTGGCTTGAGAAGTGGGACGTAAAGACGTCCACCGAGACGCGCTCCCCCGCCCGCATATGGGTGATGCGGTTGAGATCGGGCACTACGACGTCCATATTGTTGACCATGTCGTACCCGAGCGGGCGCATGTGCTCGTCTACGTAGCCGTAGTCGCGCTCAAAGCGGTCGGACGTGAGCGGGCCGGAGTTCTCCACCTCGTGGGAGGCCACGTTCATCCGGAGGTACCCCGCGATTTTCTCAAACATCCGCAGCTGCACGTCGATGCCGTTGATGTGCAGGAACTCGCTGACGAAGACCGGTTTCCCGCTCTGAACCGCGTCGCCCACACAACCCTCGCCGTGGGCGGCATTGATGTGGTTGAACGTCGAGCCGGGGTAGCAGTCCCGGACGAGCGCGTTCCACTTGTCCCGCGCGGCGAAGTGGTCATGCGGGTAGTAGTGGAAGTCGTTGATCTCACCGACGTTGGTCTTTCCAAAGCCGGAGTTGTCGCACACCAATACGTGCGGGCACCGATCTTTCACGCGCCTGGCGGCGTCCTCCAGGAAACGGTAGCGCAGCTCGTTCTTCCAGGGGGTGGAGACGTGCCGCCCCTCGACGCCCCATGATTCGTTGATGCTGCTGACGATGGCGATGCTGGGGTGATTATACAGCCTTTCCAGCATGCCATCCATCTCGCGGGCATAGGCGCTCTGCCAGTCCGGGTCGTCCGGGGTGGCGTAGAAGTTCGAGGGATGCTCCGTCCATACCAAGAGCCCACGCTTGTCGCACTCGTGGTACCACAGCGGCTCGTTTTCCTTGATGTGCATGCGCGACAGGTTGTAGCCGTAGGCCAGCGTTCGGTCCACGTCCCAGGCGATGCTGCCGCGTTTCCCCTCCTCGCCCTCTTCGTTCAGCGAGCGGTAGGTGTAGATGCCAAAGGCGTTGTAACCCTGGTCCAGAATGCCGATCACGTAGAAAGGCCGGTTGTTGAGGAACAGGTACTGGTACTGATTCCCGGGATCGCCCGTCTCCTCGGGCGAATGCCCCGGCAGCCAGCGGGTTTCCACCTTGCGAAGGCCCGCATGGGTCAGGACGCGGTCCATCTCCTTCGCCCCCGAAGCAAGAACGCATTCGGCAGTGTACAAGTTGCCCTGCCGGTAGTCCCACAGCGCCGGGTTTTCGACGGGCAGTTCCCCGGACGCCGCGCCATTGTGGATATTCAGCGAAATCTGCCCGGCGGGCGAGCCGTCCGGCGCGGTGAGCGAGATGTTCAGCTGCATGCCCTCGGCACACTCAGCCTTCGCCTCGATCTGAAACGATGCCTTGACGGGCCTGTCGCCGTCAAACGCAAGCTCCGGCCTCAGGCAGACGGAGGCAATGTGCGCCTCGTTCCGGGGCTCGATCCACACGCTCTGCCAGATGCCCGGCGCGGAGGAGAACCAAAAGATCTGCTTGCCCATGTTGTGGGCGGCGATGTTGTGGGGGTATTCCACCTTGACGACAAGTGTATGGGTGCTGCCCGGCGCGAGGGGCCCCAGGTCAAACGCCAGATCGCTGTACTCGTCCACGCGCATACCAAGGTACTTTCCGTCCAGCCACGCGTTGGTCACCTGCGTGCACGCGCCAATGTGCAGGACGACGTTCTGGCCTTCCGGGAACGTCTCGGGCACGGTGAAAGAGCGCCGGTACCACGCGAAGCGCCCGGTTTGGTTGAAATTGTTCATGCAGGTGTTGGCTTCGTGGGTCCTGTCGCCGCTGGCCAGGAATTCCTCGCCAAAACCCATCAGCGACGCCCAGGAGAAGGGCACGCGGATGGCGCGGTCAAACCGGGGCGCGTCCGGATGGTACCACCCGTTCGCCTCGCCCGCGTTCTCCGGGTCGAACTGAAACTGCCAGGTGCCGTTCAGGCACAGCCACCCAGATGCGGAGCGGTCAAAGGACGGGTTGTTGTACTCCCGGCGCGGCAGGGTCTCTGCCGTCTCGGGGATCAATTTCATGTCCAAGCGGTTTTCCGCGCCCGGCGTCAGTACGAAGTTTTCGCGCGTAAACAAATATCCTTCCGCCGCGGCCACCACCACGCGCTCGCCCCGGGGGACTGAGGGCAAGCGGTATTCGCCGCGCTCGTCCGTCAGGGTGAACAGGTCGGCAAACCCCGCGACGTGCACGCTCGCGCCCTTGATGGGGCTGCCGTCCGCGGACGATACCTTGCCGCAAAGCGAAGCTTCCGGCACTTCTCCGGTGACGCCCGCCCAGTCAAACAGCGTATAATGCGGCGTGTACCGCTCGCCATCCCGCGCGTGCGCCTTGATCAGCGCGCGCGCATCTCCCTTGACGGCGAACGCCTCCGCCCGGAGCACCTCCCGGCCATCCACGCTGGCGGTGTAATGGTTCCCTTCCCTTGAAAGCGTCAAAAGCATCGGGAAGTGGGGTACGTAGTCCGCGCCCGCGACCGGATGCCATTGGGGCTGCCCCTCATCCATGAAGGACGCGCCCCGCTGCGCGCCGGACGGCACGCGGATCTCGACGCGCCTGGCGTTTGCGGCCAGCACCACGTAATCGGCGTACGCGCCGTCCCCGGCGTAGAAGCCGACGCACGCGCCGCCGTTTTCGGGCACTTCCCAGCCGGTCACAAGCGCGCTGACCGAGGCGGTTTCGCCCACAAAGCGCCGGCTCAGAAGGCAGTTGCCCTCGTTGAACCGGTCGTATTCGTACAATTTGATCTCGGAATCGCCGCATCGCTCCGGAACCTGGAACGCGGGCGACCCCATGTTGTAATACGCCCAGAGCGCCCTGTCCAGCAAGGGTTTGTCAAAATGATCCTGCATGGCACTTCACCTCTATTCCGATTGCACCCGGACACGCTCCACCGTCACCCGCGCGCCGAACGAGCCCACCGCCAGCTGTCCGTAAGGCAGGGCGTCGGGATCGCATACGGCGAGCACCTCCTGCCCGTCCACCCACACGGTGAGGCGATTGCCCTCCACTTGAGCGCGGAGGCGGTACACGCGCTCCGCCTCCAGCGCGCAGGGCGCGCTTACAAGCGTTTTGGCGTCAAAGTTCATCCTGTCAATGCGCACTTTCTTCATGTCAAACCCGATGTAATAGCCGCGATGTCCCACCGCCACCTGATCCGGGTGGTAGGAGTTCTCGGACAGCCTGAGGAACAATCCCGCGGACTTCTCCGCGCCGTCGCCGCGGAAGCGGACGAACGCCTCGATGAACCCGTCGGTCTGGAAGCGGCTGCCGAAGATGCCCATGGCCTGCACCTCGCGGTCCATCTGGAGCCCCTCCAGCCGCGCAAGGAACCCGTCGCTCCCAAGGCCCTCCACCTGCCGCGCCGCAAAGCACAGCGGAAGCCCGGCCCATTCCCCGCCGACGGCCCCGGCCACCGGGAAGAGCTCGAATCGGCGGACGCGCGCGCTGCCCCTAACGAGCCTTACCGAAAAGCTCTGCATTCCTGCGTTCAGCGCCACGCGCCCCAGTTCCACGCGGGTCAGGCAAGGCGAAGCGCCTGCATATCCTTCGTACACGCCGCTTCGAAACGAGAAATCAAAATCTGCGCCGCCTGCGGATTCCAGCACCGCCTGCACGTGGTAGACGCCCGCCGACGCAGCGTTGACGCGGTAGCTGACGCGCTCGCCCGCCGAGAGCAGCAAATCCTGCCCGCCGTCCTCGCCGGGAACCAGCCGCATGCCGTCCTCCGGCCGGAAACCGCAGTCTTTCGCCGGGTGGCCGCCGCTCAGCTCGCCCGCCGACGCCGGTAGGAACATCGAAGCGTCCACCGGGCCGGGCACCGCGTTGAAGTGTTCAAAATCGCCGCGCTGCCCGACATGGCGCGAAAACGCCACGTAGCTGATCCGCACCGCGCCCCGCGCGCCGATTTCGCCCGCCAGCCGGCCTGTCTCGAGGCCGTATAGCTGGCCCATGTGATCCAGAAGCAGGTTGAGCTTCCCGCCGCGCGCCTCCAGCCGCACCGTGTGCAGTGCGTTTTCGTCGAAGCCCTCAAACAGTTCCTTGGACGCGAGGGCAGCGCGCTGCCCGCCGGACACGCGGAATACGTCCAGCCTGCCGCTCTCGATCCGGACGCCGTACCGGTTGTCCTCATCCCGGTAGCCGAAGCACACCTCGCCGCTGGGGCCGGGCACCAGGTTGACCTCCGCGGTGAAATCCTCCGGCGCGGGGGTTTTCAGCCGGACGCCGCCGTCCCACGGGGTGAACGCGTCCGCATACGCTTCCTCGTCCGCCCAGCCCCAGGCGTCGGGGCGCCGGGGGGCTTCCGCAAAGTGGCGGGTCGGGCCGGACACCATCAGCTTGTCGCCGTTAAACAGCATGCGGTCCAGGTTCACGTTGCGCCGGACGTGGCGGCCCTTCTCGTCAATTTCAAAATTATGATAGCAAATCCAGTAACTGTCAAGGTCTGGGCCGATCATATTTGAAGAATGCCCCAGGCTTCCGTGGGCGCGGTCGGTATTGACCAAGAGCGTCTTCTGCCCCGGTACGCGGTATGGGCCGAGCGGGCCGATGTCGCTCACCGCGTAGTCGATCCGGTAGGCCCTTGAGAGCAGGTGGTTGCCCGTCATCGTGATGTAGTATTTGCCGTAGCGCTTGAAGATGCCCGGTCCCTCGGTCCAGTGGCCCATGCCGGTCTCAGAAAGAACCGTGGGCTCCGACATCTGTCCGTCCGGCGACATTTCATGGCCGTGGATGCAGGGGTACTCCGCGTGGGTGAAGTAGAGCCGGGCGTCGTCGTCCTGAAAGATCGAGCCGTCGATCACCAACCCGAAATTGCCGCGCACCATCTGGAACGGGCCCAGCGGGCTATCTGAGGCATACAGATAGTGCCCCTGCCCGAAGGGGGAGCCCACCAGCAGGAAGCGGCCGTTTACATACGTCACTTCCGGTGCGTAGGTATTCTGAAGGCAGGCGTCGCGCACCACCCAGCCCGCGTCCTCCCAGTGGATCAGATCCTCGCTCATCCACGCGCGCACGCCGTTTTCCCCGGCGTGGGTGGATGGGTACAGGTAGTAGCGCCCGTTGTGCCGGAGCACAAACGGATCGCCGAGGCCCTCCGGCGTGTTGGGCAGGTGCAGTTCGTTTTTGTAGGTATTCACGGTATGGGCCTCCCGAAGCGCCGTCCCATCCGGGCGTACGCTGAAATTTCAATGTCATGAAGGCTGCGGTATGCGCCCGCCGGGCGGGCAGGAAATTCCGAAATGGGGAGATGAGCGCGCGCGATTGCAGCAGAAAGGGGGCGGCAAAGAACCGCATTGCCGCCCCCGCCATAGTGAATGTTACATGTCTTCCTTGACGTCCGCGATGATCGCTTCCAGGCCCTGGGCCATCTGGTCGATCGCCTGCTGCGCCGTGATCTCGCCCGCGAGCGCGGACTGGATCGCGACTTCTTCCACGTCGCCGCACTGCGCGGACACGTAGGGAATGTCGGTGTCGGCCAGCTGGGTGGCGCAGGCCAGGTTGGCGGCCAGCGCTTCGTAGATGCCGCTGACATCCTTCACGACGTCGCGGGCGTAGTTGGAGGTACGGCACGGGTCAAAGGTGTACTGGATCTTGACGCACTCGCCGTCCTTGGAAGTGGCCATCTCGCAGAACTTGAACGCCATTTCCTGCTGCTTGGTGTCGCCCACGATCGACAGGCCCCAGCCGCCCAGCGTCGGGCTCTTGCCCGGGGTGACCGCGTAGCCGACCTTGTCCTTCGTCGGGGATTCGGCCTGGTTGCAGGTCAGGTACAGGCCCGGCCACTGCTCCATCATCGCGGCGTTGCCCTGGGCGAAGTAGGTGTTGGCGGTGTCCCAGTCAAAGGTCAGCCAATCCTTGGGCGCATACTTGCCCAGCTCGATGGTATACTCCAGCGCCTTGAGGCCGCTGCCGTCGGTGAAGCCCAGCGTGTAATCCGGGTTGACTTCCTTGCCGCCGAACGCGCCCAGGCGGTTGAACCAGGTGAAGCGGCTGTTGCCCTTGGACATCATCGTGGAGTAGCCGTACTCCACCGGGGAATCCGGGTTCAGGGACTTGGTGAAGAACGCGGCGACTTCCAGAAGATCTTCCGGTGTCTCGGGCACCTTCAGGTCTTTGCCGGTCTTCTCCTTAAACTGGGCCTTCACGGCTTCGTCTTCAAAGAGGTCCTTGCGGTAGAAGAAGATCTGCGCGTCCGGCTTATAGGGGAAGGCGATGGTCTGGCCGTTGTACTTGGCGTAGGTTTCAAACATGCTGGGCACGAAGTCGCCCACTTCGAAGCCCGGGGAGGCCAGGGACTCCAGCATCGGGGCGATGTCGGCCAGGTAACCGGCATACGCGAAGGAATGCAGGAACGCGACGGGCATCTCAATCACATCGAACTGGCCGCCGCTCTGCAGCGCAAGCTGAACCTTCTCAAACAGCTGATCGGGGAACTCCTGCACCTCGACCTCGCCGCCGGTCAGTTCTTTGAAGATCTTCGCAAATTCCCGGAGGCTATTGGCATGGTCGCCGCCAGCGGCCGCGACGGTGATCTTCTTGCCCTCGTACATGCCGGGTTTGAGCGTGCCGTCCAGGTCCAGGTTGTTCAAGGTCATCTTGAGGTCTGCCGCGCCCGCCGGGTTCAGGCAGGTCTCGTACGAATAGGCGCTGGCCGTGGCCACGAGGCCAAGCAGCATCGCGACCGCCAGCATCGCCGAGAGGAGGGTACGGAACTTCTTCATGAGATTTCCACCTTTCCATTATTTTCGCCGATTATCCGAAAGGGCGTCCATTGGATCAGCCCTTCACAGCGCCCGCCGTGAACCCCTTTACGATGTACTTCTGCGTGGTCAGCGACAGGATGATGGCCGGAAGCATTGCCAGCGTGCCCGCCGCGGCCAGCGACCCGAACGGCGTATCCCGCTCGCGCTGGATCATGGTGTTGATGGCGATGGGCAGCGTCTTGTAGACGTCCTTGAAGGTGAGCGTCAGCGCCAGGCCGAATTCGTTCCACGCTCCGATGAAGCACAGGATGGCCACCACCGAGATGCTGGGCACCACCAGCGGCAGCGCGAAGGAGCGAAACAGCCGGTACTCCGAGCAGCCGTCGATCACGCCGGATTCGTAGATCTCCCGCGGCACCTCCTCATAGAAGCTGAGGAACAGCCAGATCGAGATGGGCAGCGAGAAGGTGCAGTAGGCGAGGATCAAGCCCATGTGGTTGTCCAGAAGGCCAATCTGGTTGTAGATCATGTACAGCGGCACGGTGTACACCAGCGCCGGGACCATGCGGATCACGAAGATGCCATTGGAAACCACCTTGCGCCCTTTGAAGGCAAACCGGGTGAGCGCGAACCCCGCCATCGCGGCGGCAAAAACGCACAGCAAAGTCGTGATGACGGCCACCTTCGCACTGTTCCAAGCGAACACGCCGTAGCTGGATTTTTTGAAGATGTCCAGATAGTTTGAAAGCGTCACGCGCTGGGGAAAGTACTGCGGCACCGCGACCAGGATGTCCGCCTTCTCCTTGAAGGACATGGTGACGGCCCAGTAGATTGGAAAGAGAAAGCCCGCGGTCAGGATGGTCATCAGGATGAACATCACAATGCGCGTGTTGCGCTCGGCGGCTTTGCTGTTCAAGGGGATCCCTCCTTTACGCGGCGGATCAGGACTCCTGACGGCGCATGATTCTCATGGAGACCAGCGCCACGACGGACACGATGACGAAGAAGATGAACGCGCCGGCCGACCCCTGCCCCACGTCGTTGTAGCGGAACGCGGTCTTGTAGATCGTGGTGCCGATGGTCTCCGTGGACACGCCGGGCGCGCCGTTGGTCAATTGCATGACCGAGTCGAAGGCGCGCAGCGCGTCGCTCAGGCGGATTGTCACCACCAAGGCCACGAAGTTTCGGATGGTCGGCAGCGTGATCGAGAAGTACGTACGCCAGGCGGAAGCCCCGTCCACCGTCGCCGCCTCCAGCATCTCAGTGGACACCGTCTT